>NZ_JADGMN010000013.1:0-110647 GCF_020662285.1 Clostridioides sp. ES-S-0108-01
CCTATTTACTTTTACATCCTATTTACTTTTACATCCTATTTACTTTTACATCCTATTTACTTTTACATCCTATTTACTTTTACATCCTATTTACTTTTACATCCTATTTACTTTTACATCCTATTTACTTTTACATCCTATTTATAAATTTTTTATATACAATTTGCAAGCATATTTTGAAATTTTTTTAATAAATCTTACCATAAAAAAGTGTGCAATAGATTCTTATCTATTTACACACTTCCCTAAAAACTAAATTAATATATCAACACTTAATTTTATCCAACATAAATCCAATTTAACACATCAATATTTAATATTTTATCCTAATTTAATAAAAAAATAAATAATTATTCTCCAAAAATATATTATTTATTTTTTAAACATATGATGCCAGTAACACCAGGACCAGCATGTGCACCTATACACACACCAATTTGGAAGAATCTAATTTCCTTAGGTTTAAATTCATCCTCCATAACCTTAGATAATTGTTCTTTTTCCTTAAAATCATCACTATATCCTATATACACAATTTGGTCTGATAAATCATCCCCACAATTTGACTTTATCAATTCCATCATCTTAGAAATTACATTCTTCTTTCCTCTTACTTGAGATATTTGCGAAACTAGTCCATCTTTTATTTCAAGAATAGGCTTTATATTTAATATACTTCCTATTGCTGCCTTAGTAGATGATATTCTTCCTCCCTTTTGTAAATATTCTAGTGTATCCACTGAAAATATAACAAAAGCTTTCTCTTTCAATTCATCTAAAACAGGTAATATTTCATCAATAGACTTTCCTTCACTTGCAAGTTCTCCTGCTTTTATTACAAGAAAACCAGTTCCCATACAAAGCAGGTTAGAATCGTATGTATATATTTTACCTTCTACATCATTTTTTGCCATTACAGCACTTTGATACGTCCCTGTAGCTGTGGCAGAACCTGCTATATAAAGTATTTCTCTACCTTCATTAGTATACTTTTCAAAAACTTCCTTAAATTGGGCATAAGTCGCTTGAGAAGTTTTAGGATATACATTTTCTTCTCTAAGCCTTTTATAAAATTCATCTCCAGATATATCAATTCTATCCTTGTATTCTTTTTCCTCCAATATAACTGTTAATGAAATAATATCTATATCATATTTATCTAACAAATCTTTTGGCACGTCCGATAAACTGTCACAGATTATCTTTAGATTCTTCATTAAGTATGCTCCTTTCTCATTTAGGCTTGTTAAACTACCTCATATTAGGGTATCCTATTTGTCTTAAAGCCTCGTACACTACAATAGCAACTGAATTTGATAAATTTAATGACCTAGCTTTTTCAACATCCAACATAGGTACTCTAATACAAGTATCCATATTTGCTTTCAACAAAGGTTCTGGTAATCCCTTTGTTTCTTTACCAAATACTATAAAACAATTTTCTTCATATTTCACATCTGAATGTGATTGTTTAGCCTTTGTTGTAGAAAAAAAGTATTTACTATTTGGATACTTTTCTTGTAATTCTTCAAAGCTATCGTAATATTGTATATCAGCTATATCCCAATAGTCAAGCCCACATCTTTTTAGATGTTTATCATCCAAAGAAAAACCTAGTGGCTTTACCAAATGTAAAGTTGAACCTGTTGCTGCACAGGTTCTTATTATATTTCCTGTATTTTGAGGTATTTCCGGTTCTACTAATACTATATTTAATGACATTTTTATCCTCCCTAAGTATCGCTATTATTTATTAAATTTTATAAACAGAATAACAATAATATTATACTATTATACATGATAATGTTAATAATAATTTTTATTTCATTATATATAATAGTTTTCTATCTAACATTTTCATAAGTATTATTATATCAGAAAATCCCTCTTGTACAACTTACTTTGTAAAAGTTATTTCATTTCATCAAGTTCTTTATAATAATTACAATCTTCTTTTATTGGGCAATTTTTACATTCTGGATTTCTAGCTTTACACATTCTTCTTCCATGAAAAATTAATACATGATGTGAGTGTGACCATCTCTCTTTTGGTATGGCTTCCATAAGTGCAAACTCTGTTTTTTGAGGATTTGGCTCATCTACTATTCCAATTCTATTGCTAACTCTAAATACATGAGTATCTACTGCTATTGCTGGATGATTAAAAGCATTACTAAGTACAACTCCTGCCGTTTTTCTTCCAACACCTGGTAGCTTTATAAGCTTTTCTAAGCTATCAGGCACCTCACCATTATACAATTCACATAGCTGTTCAGATGTATCCTTTATTTTTTGAGATTTACTTTTGTAAAGACCACAACTCTTTATCTCCTTACTAATTTCCTCAATACTCAAATCAGCAAATTCTCTAGCTGTATTGTACTTTTTAAACAACTCTGAGGTAACTTTATTTACCCTTACATCAGTACATTGTGCTGATAAAATAGTTGCTATTAAAAGTTCAAAGGCTGTCCCATAATTTAACTCACATTTTGCATCTGGGTACAATTTTTCTAATTCGTCTAAAATCTTATTTACATCTTTTTCATTTGCTGAATCATTCTTAATTTTAGACTTACTTTTAGTTTCTTTACTTGGTTTTTGTATAGCCTTACTAGGACTACTATTCTTTGTTTTTTTCTCCTTTTCACCTTTTTTAGTATTTTTTTTACTTATTTTTGTAATTTTTATATCTTCTTCAATATTTCTACTTTTTATATCTTCTTCAATATCTATAAAATTCTCTATATCTTTCTCGTCAATTGTTTCATCTTTTTTGCCAACCATTTTATCTATTCCTTTTTGAACTTCAACCTTCTCTACATCTTTTTTGTCTATCTCTTCTTTCTCAATTATATCTTTCTTATCTATACCTTTTTTATTTATTTCTTCTTCCACAGTTACATCTTTCTTATCTATAACTTTTTTATTTATTTCTTCTTCCACAGTTACATCTTTTTCATTTATCTCTTTTAGATTTACATTTTTCATAATTATCCCCCTTTAAAATACCAATTTATAAAACTCTATTTATACATAGTTTAGTCATATCAACAAAAAATAAACATCAATATATAAAACATACACAATATATAAAACATACAAAATAAAAATTAAATTTACGTATATTTCACAAAAAAAGCAAAAACCTATTAAAGTCCTTGCTTTTTATTATACATAAATACCCATTAAATTCTATAATAAACTTATTCTTTTGACATAGTTTGTATCTTGCTGAAAGATATTAATTTTTCTTTTACCAATTTCTTTATCTCTTCAAATTTAACGTCTGTCAATATTTCTATAGCCTCTTCTACTCTTTCAACTGTATATATCTTAAATTTTCCATCTCGCACCGCATCATTAACTTCATCTGATAAAACGAGATTTCTTTGATTTTTCTTAGGAATTATGACACCTTGCTCACCATTTAACCCTTTAATTTTACATATAGAATAAAATCCTTCTATCTTTTCACTTATTCCACCGACCACTTGTATGTCACCCTTTTGATTTATAGAACCTGTAACAGCAATATTTTGTTTAATTGGTACTCCACTAAGAGACGATAATAACACATACAACTCTGCCGAAGATGCACTATCTCCATCTATTCCACCATAATTTTGTTCAAAACAAACATATGCATTTAGCGACAATAATAAATCCTGTGCAAAGTTCTCAGAAAGATAGCCACCTAATATAAGCACTCCTTTGTTATGTATAGAGCCACTCATATTCACTTCTCTTTCTATATTCACTATCCCTTTACTTCCTGGGCTAGTGGTTGCTGTAATCCTCGAAGCCCTACCAAAAGAGTATTCTCCTGTACTTAAGACTGACAGACCATTTATTACTCCAACCTTTTTTCCCTCTGTTTCTATTAGAGTAAATCCGTTTTCAATTGATTCATCCATATGTGTTTCCACTCTATTAATTCTTTTTCTCTTTTCAATTATTGCTTTTTTGACATCACACTGCTCTGTATACTCTGAATTTCTAAACTCTGCATAAGCACTTCCTTCTATTACAACTTCCATTATTTTATTAAACTTAGTTGATAGTTTTTCTAAATCACCAGATAATCTAGTGCTAAATTTAACAACCTCTTCAACTGCTGATTTAGTGAAATGTCTTAAATTATTCTTATCACATTGGGATGCTATAAATCTGGCTATTCCCTCTTCATTATTTTCATTCTTATCCATTTCGCTATCAAAATCTACAAATACTTTAAAATATTTTTCAAAATCTTCATCATATCTATATAAAATATCATATATATAGTGGCTTCCAATCAATACTAACTTAACATCTAATGGCATATTTTCTGGTTTAATTGCTGTCTGTGTCTCTAGTATTACTTTTTTTGTCTGCAAGGTCTTTTTAAGAATTTCCCAAGACATTGTATATTTTAACAGTTGGTCTGCGTAAATCACTAAATAACCACCATTAGCCCTATGAAATGCTCCTGATAATAATTTTGTGAAATCAGTCTTTATATTTCCATTTGCATAATCATATTCTGCTTTTCCAAATAGATTTGCTGGGCTTGGATTTATCTCTACTACGACAGGTGCTGATTCTTTATTTTTTGAACTTCCATTGTCTACAAATAGGTTAATTTTATATTTAATAAAATGCTCTTTATCATACTTATCTTTTAACTCATCTTCATCTAAATAGAACAAATACATATATTCTATTATATCTTTCTTTATATTTTCCAAATAAGCTTGAACTTTGCCATAATTTTCATATTTTTCGCACAATTTCTTAATATGAGGTTCTACTACAAGCTTAGCTATCTCTTCTTCAAGCTCTAACACCGCTTTTTCAGCTATTTCTTCTAAATTTCTAATTTTATATACGACCTGTATCGCCATATTTTCCAGTTCTCTTTTAGCTTTGTAAAACTCTTCATCAGATTCATCACTTTCATCTTCCTCTTCTTTCAAAGGGATAAAAACTATTCCCATTTTACTTTGTTTTAATTTAAATCCTTTTTCTTCTCCATACTTCTTTATTTGCTTCAAAAGCATATCTTTTTCTATTTCATATTCGTCCAAAAGTTTATTTTTTTCTATTTCAAAACTTTCACTTTCAAACGCATTTTTAAAATCTTCTAAAAGACTTTCAATTAATTTCTCCATATCTTTCTTAAGTTCTCTTCCAAATCCTTTTTCTAGCTCAACTATAATAGGTTCTCTAGGGTTTTCAAAATTATATATATAGCACCAGTCTTTATGTGTATTTTTTTTGGACGCATATTCATTTAAAACCTTTAATGCATAAGTACTTTTACCAGTTCCAGATTCACCAGCTATATATATGTTATATGCTGGATTATTTATTTTCAAACCTAATTCCATAGCTTCTACAGCTCTTTCTTGACCCAATATACAATCTAGTGGATTTATTTCAGATGTATTATTATATTTCAATATTCCCCCACCTCCCCATATTTAACTTTAATGATATAATATGACTTTTACACGACAAGTGTTAAAGTAAATACACATTAAAGTATATGAAACAGACTCTTATTATTAGTCATTATACTTATCTAAAATTATTTCCATATTTCTCTTTATTATATTTTTCCCTCTCCAACTAAAAGCTCTATCTCCATATCTCCTTTTAAATTCTTTATTTGAAATATTTTGTACCTCATCATAATCCAAATAATCTATTATATTTTCTTTAAATTCCAAAATATGAGTTGTTGGTATTTCAACGTTATGTGGACATACTTCTTGACAAATATCGCATCCAAATACCTTTTTGCCATTCTTTAAAACAGCTTTTTCTTCCTCTGACAAATCTCCTTTTTTTTGAGTTATATATGATAAACATTTCTTGGGATTCATATCATAATTTCCTAATATAGCATTTCCCGGACAATATTTTACACACTTACCACATTTAAAACAACTTTTTTCTAGTGGTTTATCTTCTTCAAACTTATAATTATTTACTATATACCCTATAAATACGTAAGAACCATATTCATCAGTTATGATATTATTATTTATTCCAAAATATCCTATTCCTGATAAATAAGCTAAATACCTGTCAACTAATGGTCCATTATCAGCAAATATCTTGTATTTAAAATCTGTTACTGTTTTAGAAATATAATCACAAATTTGTTGTAAAAAGTCTTTTACTACAATATGATAATCTTTCCCACGACAATATTTTGATAAATTTAAATTTTCATTCTTTTCTTGTCTATTTATATGATATGGAAATGCACACACTATTATAGAATTAGCATCTTCCATTATATTTCTTGGGTTAACTCTGTTCTCAATTATTGGCTCTTCCATACCAGTTAAATAATCTTTTTGCTGTCTGTCCTCAAGTATCTTTTCTAGATTATCATACCTATCTACACCAGCTATTCCTACACATTTTAATCCTATTAGATTACAAAATTCTTTTAATTCCTTATTATTCATAAAATTATTCCTTTTTAGTCTATTTAATCTTTTTTAATCTATTTAGCTTTTTACTCTATTTAACCTTTGTTAATCTATATAAGCTTTTTACTCTATTTAACCTTCTTTAATTTATCTAAGCTTTTTACTCTATTTAACCTTTGTTAATCTATATAAGCTTTTTTACTCTATTTAACCTTTATTAATCTATATAAGCTTTTTTACTCTATTTAACCTTTATTAATCTATATAAGCTTTTTACTCTATTTAACCTTCTTTAATTTATCTAAGCTTTTTACTCTATCTAACCTTTTTAATCTATATAAGCTTTTTACTCTATTTAACCTTTTTTAATTTATCTAAGCTTTTTACTCTACTTAACCTTTTTTAATCCATCTAACCTTTTTAATCTATATAAGCTTTTTACTCTATCTAATCTAAGTTCTAAAACTTCAAATATTATTAATTATATTTTCACATTCTCTTTATATCTAAATCAAGAATATTCATTTTTTTATTTTATTTAATATTCCATATTACATCACTGTTTATTATTAAGCGTTTACTTGACCTATTTTTATTCTCTCCACTAAATTTACATTCACATATCCAGCACATAGAAGATTTTGAAATTTGTAAATAAAACACTCCTCTTATATCACCACACCTAAAGGGAAAGATTTTACAAATAAACTTTGTAAAAACACTTTAAATAAGAATTTGATTTTAAATCATATACAGATTATAATAAATACTGTATAAGGATGGTGAACAATTTGATTAAAATAACAATTCCAGGTAGACCTATTAGTAAATCTAATTTTAAGCTTCATAACATAAATGGTCAAGCATGGATGCCTTCAAAGGGAAAATATTCTAAGTATCTTGCATACGAAAACATGATTGCAGGTTTTATAAACCAACAGTATCAAGGAGAAACTGTCGAAGAAAATCTAATAACAGTCTTAAAATTATTCTTCCCAAATAAGAGAATGGGGGATTTACATAATTATCCAAAGAGTATTTGTGATGGTATTGAAAAAAGTGGAATAATAAAAAATGATAAACAACTTAAACCAGTACTTTTATTTGATTTTATAGATAAGTATAACCCTAGGGTTGAAATTGAGCTTTATCCAGTATCTAAATACAATATATCCTATAATATTTTTGAAAAATAAAGATTTTATGTACCATTTGATACTCTGCTAATATTATAGTACTTGAAACTACACTAATACAATAATAATTATGAACTATACTTACACAAATTTTAAATTTATATGATACTTGTAGCTATGTAAATTTAACACTTATATAATAGCTGCATTAATATAAATTTAATATTTGTATATAAAACCACGTTCATATAAAAAGAAATCGGAGTAAATTTACTACACCGATTTCAATAAATAAAATCTATCCTAGCTTTTCGACAACAGTCTTCAGCATTTCTCTTATAGGAAGTTCATATGGACACCTACTCTCACAAAGCCCACAGTCAATACACTCAGTAGGTTTAACATCCATAACCTCATATTTTTCTTTAGCCCACTCTTCTAATCCATATCTAGTATAATAACCTTCACATAAAAAACTCAATGGTATATTTATTCCTACAGCACAAGGCATACAATATTCACATCTTCTACAGAATTTTTTACCTAAAGAATTTCTTATTTCTTCAATTTCCTTATTATCTTTTTCATCTAGTACAAGATTTTCAAGTACAGCGACATTTTGTCTAATCTGTTCAACACTATCCATACCTGGTATAACTACATCTATATAATCTTTAGATAATATATACTTAATAGCCAATGGAGCATTATCTAAAGCTCCTCCAGCCAGAGGTTTCATTACTATTATTCCAATACCTTTTTCATGGGCTTTTTTAAACACTTCATCTGCTTGCCCTTCAACTATATTGTAAGGAAATTGTATAGTATCAAATTTTCCATCTTCTATAGCTTTTTCTATAGTATTTAAATTATGACTAGTTATACCAATATGTTTTATCTTACCTTGTTCTTTTGCCTCTAAAAGGGCACTATAAGCCATTTTATCTTTAAAAAGATTATCATATTCCTCTTCTTTAACATTATGAAATTGATATAAATCTATAAAATTAGTTTTAAAATTATTTAGACTTATCTCAACATCTCTCTTCATTGAATCATAATCTCTAGACATACTTTTAGTAGCTAAGAAAAATTTATCTCTTTTTCCTTCAATGGCAATTCCAATTGCTTCCTCACTTATCGTATATCCTCTTGCACTGTCAATAAAGTTTATTCCTTGTTTTTCTAACTCATTTATAACTAAGTTAGTATCCTCTTGAGTAATTCTTTGTATTGGAATTCCCCCAAAACCAACTCTCTTTATTTTCATATTAGTATTGCCCAAATTTCTCATATCTTTCCCCACCTAACTTTTAATTAATTTTTTTATATAATATAAATATGTCACTTTTAATTATACAACAAGTTATGAGAATCTTTGCAATATATTTACATATATTCATAATATAATTATATTTTATATCAGTCTGTCATAATATAATCATACTTTATACCCAGTTCATTTGTATACAATTTATATCTTTTCTATCTTTTCAATTTAAATCAGCTTATTTCATTATTGCACCTCCATCCTAATTACATTTAAGGTGGAGTATTTCACCTATTTTTGATAAAATTTTATTTACTAGATAGTATTTCTTTTATCATCTTAAGCTCCCTCTTATGACCTTCATCATCAAAAGGAGTTTCTAAGAAAAATGGTAAGTGTTTTAGACTAGGATGTTCCATAAAATCAATTAATGCTTTTAACCCAATCTTTCCTTCTCCTATAGGAGCATGTCTGTCTTTTTTATCTCCAAATGGCATCATACTATCATTTAGATGAATAGTTTTCAATCTGTCTATACCTATGACCTCATCAAATTCTTCTAAGACCCCATCCAAATCATTCACTATATCATAACCGGCTGAAAAAATATGACATGTATCAAGACACACACCTATTTTTTCTTTGTGTTCAATTTTATCTATTATACTTTTCAATTGCTCAAACTTAAAACCTATTTCAGTTCCTTTTCCTGACATAGTTTCAAGAAGTATAGTTATATTTTCATCTCCCTTAATAGCATTGTTCAATCCTTTTACTATCCTATCTATACCAAAATCTACTCCACCACCTACATGACTGCCTGGATGAAAGCACATGTATTCAATTCCTAATGAGTCCATCCTTCTTATATCCTCATCTATCACTCTTGTTGCAAATTCGTATACATCATCCTTTGTACCACCCAAATTCATAGTATATGGAGCATGTGCAAGCAGTGGTGCAAAATTATTTGCTTTTCTAATCTCTTGAAATTTAGCTATATCTTTTTCAGCAAACTCTTTAGCATTTCCTCCTCTTGGATTTCTACTAAAAAATTGAAATGTATTTGCACCAATATATACAGCTGTCTCAGCTGCATTAGCAAATCCTTTTGCTATTGAAAGATGTGTTCCTAATTTAATCATATTAATCTCCTTTTATTTGTACTCAAACTTGTACTCAATTTTAATTTTGAACTACTCCACCTTAAATACCTTAAGTAAACATTTTAAGATGGAAATTCCTATTTGATAGTGATTTTGCACTAAGCGTTCATAGGCTCTAAGGGCTGTTTCATACCCACTAATCTTAATCTTTTTTTAATATACTTCTACAATTAATTTAATTTATATTAATTTTTAATTTTAATGTTTACGATTTAATTATACCCATTTTAATATATTTCAAATATTATAACCTTACATACTTTGTATACATTATCTAAGAACTTTTTAGATAGTGTATACATCTTATATATTATATCTCTCTTACAAATACAACAGGTATAAGGAGGCAAAAAAATAGAGACCAAAAATCATTATTTTACTCATACCAAAAACTATTTTTTGATTATTAAGTAAATTTTGATGTTCAATCTCTAATCTTATATTTTTAATTAATCCATAATTAATCCATAATTAATGCTCTAACTAGGACATTCTTCCTCAAGTGTAGGAACTACAACCATAGCTATATCATACTTAGAACCTTCACCATTGTGTTGTCTTTTATTTAAAATTTCATCTATCTTTGACTTCATAGTATCACTAAGTTCAACTAATTCATCATGAGTAAGAGAAATATCATGATAATCAACTATATTTTCATTTTCTAAAACATCTTCTTCTGCTGCCTTATAAAAAACTTCACTCATATTTTCAAATTTTGATATGTACAATTCTTCTTTTTCTTCCCCATTGTCTAAAGAAAAATTAAGTATCCTATTCCCTATAACCACATTTTTTGCACTTGGATAATAGTATTTTTCCACAATCCCCGACTTTATTTTTTCCTCAACTAATTCTAAAATACCAACTTTGTATAACATTTTTATATGGTAGTTTATTTTTGCATGAGGTTCTTCCAATAATTGAGATAATTGTTTTGCTGACAATGGCGATTTGTCAAATGCTTTTAGAATATCTATTCTACGTGGATGCGCAATAGCCTTTATGCACTCCAAATCTCGTAATACCAATACCTCTTTCATTGACCCCTCCTAAAAAATTTATTTAATTCATATTTCTTTACAATTTAATTATATATTAAATTATATGTTGTTGTCAAAAAAATCCTTTCTTAATGTTTTAAAAAATATTTAATTTAATTTTATTTGACAACTCCTCTAAAACTTTAACTCCTGCGACGCTGTTACCTTTTTTGTCAAGCGCAGGTCCATAAACACCAATACCCATGCGTCCCGGCACAGAAGCCATTATACCACCCCCAACTCCAGATTTTGCAGGAATGCCAACTTTAATAGCAAATTCCCCAGAAGCATCATACATTCCACAAGTCATCATAAATGTCTTGACAATCCTAGAAACCATTTCACTCATTAAATGCTCACCATTTTCTATATCTACTCCATAATTTGCAAGATTTATTCCAATTCTCGCTAAATCAATAGAATCTATCTCAATCGAGCATTGTTTAAAATAAAGGTCTAGAACATCTTCTACATTCCCTCTAATAAATCCATCACTTTTCAATAAGTAAGCCATAGCCCTGTTTCTATCTCCAGTCATTTTTTCAGACTTATAGACATCATAGTTTATTCCTATATTATCATTTTTTGCTAACTTCCTAAAGAAACTAAGCATTCTTTCTTCTTTTTCTTCCAAACAACTACCATTTATAAGAGAAGTAGTTACTATAGCCCCTGCATTTATCATTGGATTACAGGGTTTTTTTGTGTCATTAATTTCAAGTTTCATTATCGAATTAAATGGGTCTCCACTTGGCTCCATTCCAACATTTGAAAAAACGTCTTCCCAATCATTGTCCATAAGTGCCATAGCAAGAACAATTGGTTTTGAAATACTTTGTATAGTAAACTTTGTGCTACAGTTTCCAGCACTATAAAGATTATTTTCGCTATCTATGATACAAATTCCTAAATCATTTCTTCTAGCGTTTTTTAATTCTGGTATGTAACTAGCGACTTGTCCATAATTAGTATACTTCTTATTAGAACTTATAATTTCTTTTAATAGTGTCTCATCTAACGTATTCATATGCACCTCTTATATTATGTTATATATTCTATTTTAGCACAGATTTATACTATAATAAAACAGTGTTAAAAAAAATTATACTTTAAAACTATTTTCTACAATAATTGATTCATTTTTTAAATAGTTTAAATAGTTTAATAGTTTAATAATTTAGTAGTATAGTAGTATAGTAATTTAATAATCTAGTAACCTAAATAATCTAGTGATTTAGTAATTTAGTGATTTATTAACTTAAATTTTTATAACTTCAAAACTTACTAACTTAATATATTTTACTCTTTTACTCTTTTACTCTTTTACTCTTTTACTCTTTTACTCTTTTACTCTTTTACTCTTTTACTCTTTTACTCTTTTACTCTTTTAAAAAATTATCACATAAGTTAACAAAAATATTAAATATAAAAGTAAAATTTAAAATAAAAAGCCTGCTTCATACAAAAGTATAAAACAAGCCTTTTTATATATCAACTCAAACCTTAAAATTTGTATTGATTTAATTCTCCACTTAATACTTAATATTTGCTAATCACACTACTTGCTATATATTTAATCTTCGTAAAATAATCTATAACACATATATTAATCAACTATTTTACTTCCTCCAATAAATTCTCTAAGAATTGAAATACCTGGTATATCAGAAGTATCATCTAGTTCAACAAAATACTGTAAAAACTTTAGTAATCTAGTCGCTTCAATGTGAGCAGGATTATCCTCTTTTATCTCTTCCAATAGAGGCTTCGCAAATCGTTTTAAAACTGCTAGCTCATACACACAAGCAGAATTAAAGATAGCATCTGCCTCTTCTTGATACGGGAATATATTCTTCTTTTCTCCTCTTCTAACTGATGCCCATTGTAAGATAGTATTATCAGCACTATATCCTCTAAAATTATAATCTCTAACAATTCTCCTTATCATTCTCAAATCAGCAGTAGGAATTCTATTATGGTCATCTAAATTTATTTGAGTAAGGGCACTTATGTATATCTTAAATTTATCTTCATCTGGTATAGATGATGTTAAAATAGGATTTAGCCCATGTATACCTTCTAATATAATTGGTTGATTTGAGTCTATCTTTATTTTTTTACCAGTATATTCTCTCATACCTTCTTTGAAATTGAATCTTATATCGTCAATTTCTTCACCAGCCAAAAGTTCCTTTAAGTCCAAGTTAAATCTCTCTAAATCTATAGCATAAATTGATTCAAAATCATAATTTCCATATTCATCTAAAGGGGTATGCTTTCTGTCTATAAAATAGTTATCTAACGAAATCGAAATAGGATTTAAATTATTCACTCTAAGATGTATTGATAATCTGTGAGCAAAACTCGTTTTTCCAGATGAAGATGGAGCTGCTATTAAAATTACTCTCTTATTATTATCTTTTATCATATCTGCTATTTGAGATAATTTCTTTTCATGTAATGCTTCAAATGTTCTTATTATGTCTCCATATTCATTATTTTCTATTATCTTGTTGAGAGATACTACCTTGTCAATTCCCATAAGTCTTGACCATTCTTCTGCTTCATAATATACACTTGATAACTTAGGTTGAGGTACAAATTTCATAGGTTTAGTCTTATCTTCTTCACTATGACCTAGAATTATAACGCCTCCATTGTAAAGTTTAATATCAAATGATTTTATATAGCCAGTTGACGGTAACATATACCCATAAAAATGGTCTATATAGTTCTTACACTTATATACTTTAGCACTATCATACTCTTTGTATTTTAAAAGTTCTGCCTTTTCATACATTTCATTGTTTTCAAATATAGAAATAGCTTCATCTCTCGTAACCTCAATTTTTTCTATAATATAATCGTTGTTCACTATCTCTTTCATCTTGTTTCTTATATTTTCAACATCCACTTCTTTAAGCTTTCTATCTATATGAACTTCACAATATAGCCCATCAGATAGCGAATGTTCTATTGTAACTCTACTATCCCAAAATATTTCTCTACAAGCCATCACAAATACAAATGATATAACTCTAAAGTAAACTCTCTCCCCATCTTCATTAGTAGTATCTAAAAAATTTATCTCACAATCATTCTTCACTCTGCAATTTAGCTCTTTTAATTTATTATCTACAACTGCAAGTGTTATATAACCCTTATGTTCATCACAAAATTCTTTTGCTATATCCCCTAGTCTAATTCCTAAAGAATTTTCTTGTAATGAATATTCCTTATCTTTTCCGTCTATTTTCAAATTTATTTTTTTCACTTCAACATCTCCTTCCTTTTGATGAATATAAATTTTAATTAACGAGGTATATCAACAAGTTAAAGAGAGGTATCTAACCCTCTCCTATAATATTATTCAATTTACTTATAGTATCTTCAATGTCTTCGTAATTTATTTCTAATACTAAATATTCTGCATCTAATTTTAAAACCTCTTTAATCCCCTCTTCAGATAAAATTCCTTTTCCTATACCATCATGTGTATCATTGATACCATCATTATCACTTAAATGTATCAGTCTTATTTTATCCTTTAAGTTCTTTACATAATCATCCTCATCAATTAAACAATGTCCAGTATCGTAACAAAAACAAATCTTAGAATTTTTAATCCTCTTAAATATATATTCAAAATCATAGGATATATTTCCAATATTTGAAAAATCCCCACCTTTTGAATAAGTATTCTCTATACATACATACGAATTTGTATTTAATTTCTCTAAAAAATCCACACTAATTCCTAAATATTTGTCCCTATTCTTTTTAACTCTATTTGTCATAACATATCCCAAATGAAGGTTAAAATACCTTATATCAAACCCTTTTAGTTCAAATTCTATCTTCTCAATAAAATTTATCCAGGAATTTCGTATATACTCTATGTTTTCGCAAGTATTTAACTCCATAGGCAAATGTATCCCTACAGATAATTCTAGCTTAGAAATTCTCTCTTTATATTTACATAAATCTCCACATTCAGATATATTGTCAATTCCAATCTCCAAATGAGTTATTTGCTTTATGTTTTCACAAATGTTTAAAGCCTCCTCAAGATTAAACAATAAGGATGCTATACCAACTGCCATACAAATCACCTACTCAAAAATACCTATATCTGTAAAAGGAAATACCCTTAAAATAACTTTTCCTTTAATATTTTCTTCATCTACTAATCCCACTTCTTTATATCTACTGTCTAAACTAACTTCTCTATTGTCTCCCATCGCAAATACTTTTCCCTTAGGAATCACCATATCTATATCGCCTTCAGTATAATTATCATGTATATATGAAACTTCATTTAATAACTTGCCATTTATATAAACCTTAGAATCCTTAATCTTTAGATGGTCACCAGGTACACCTATAACCCTTTTTACAAGCTCTTTTTTTCTTCCATTCTCTTGTAATAAGTCAGTCTTAAATATCATTATATCTCCACATTTTGGTTCTGATAATTTATATGTCATCCTGTTTGCTACCAAATAGTCATGTGACTTAAGCGTCGGGTACATTGATTCTCCATTTACTAGTGTTGGTTTTATAAAACGGGTTATAATAAATGCAAAAAAAAGTGCAGTAATAATTATTTTTATCCACTCTACAATCTCTTCTTTAATAGTTTCATTCATTCACAAATTCTCCTTTATAGTTATATTATCTTTATTGATAATGCCTCTTAAACATTATCTTTTAGATAAGTCTACTAAATAAGGTATTGTCTTTTTTATATAGACAACTATTGTGCATGGTCTGGTGATTTCAGTTAATCAGCGATTGCTCCAAATTTTATATGTTTAGTCAATAGTCCCTATATTCGAAAATGGATACAATCTGACTAAAACCTTTCCTAAAACGGCATGCTCGTCGACCAATCCAACCTCATCGTATCTACTATCTAAACTTTTTTCTCTATTATCTCCCATTGCAAATAATTTTCCTTCTGGAACTACAATATCAATATCTCCATCAGTACGATTATCATGTATATAGGAAGTCTCATCTAACAACTTATCATTTACATATACCTTGGAGTCTTGTATTTTTACATGGTCACCAGGAACACCTATAACTCTTTTTACTAAATCTTTTTTCTTTCCATTTTCCTCTGTTAAGTCGGTTTTGAATACTATTATATCTTTGTATTTTGGCTCTCCCACTTTGTACGCAATTCTATTAACTATTAGATAGTCACGTTCAACTAGTGTAGGATACATTGATTCTCCTTTGACTATTGTTGGCACTATAAAACGAGTTATTGCAAATGCCAAAACAAGAGCTATGACAATCACTTTTATCCATTCTACAACTTCTTTTTTAACTGCTTCACCCACTAAAATCGTCTCCTCTGTATTAAATATTAAGTCAATCTACAGCAAAATAATCTACTATAAACTTACAATATAAATATTATACTTCTTTTTTCTACTAGTTTAAAATACTTTTCTAAGACCTTTAGGATAATGATTCTTAATTACACCAGCAGATTCTTTTCCCCAACCTAAAGGTATGCCTTCAACCGAGACCAAAACCCATCCTCTACTCTCACTAGAATTTATAACATCCCCTTTTAAGTATTTAAGAATTGATTCACTCTGTACACTGAAGTTTTCAACATTTTTTACATCTTCAACTTTTAAGTAATGAGATAGTGCATGAGAAGGTTCAAATCTATTCTTCTTTAAAAACCCTAAATGCAAACCGTATCTCAATACTTTTAGTTTTTTCGTATCTGGATATATTTCAGGAAGTAGGTACAAATTTTCTCCTCTTAAATAAAATTTATTTTTTTTATTACTATAAAAATCAACCTTTAAAAATTTCTTTTCAAACTCCCTATAATCCTTTATTTCTTTATCTAAATTTTTTATTTTTAATTCTTTGACATTACACTCTTCTTCTTCTAGTTTTTTTATTTTGGCAACAAAATGACCTTCTCCCTTTATTTTATGAGGCCATAGTCTTTCCATTTCAATAAGTTCTGCATATGGATATTCACCGATAAACTCATTTATAACATGCTCATTTTCTTCTCTTGAGAAGGTACAGGTTGAGTAAATTAAAATACCATCCTTCTTCAACATTTTATATCCATCTCTTATAATTTCTTTTTGAATCGACTGACATTCTAATACCTTTGCATAGCTCCAATCTGATATAGCAACATCATCCTTCCTAAACATACCTTGCCCAGAACAAGGTGCATCTATAATTACCTTATCAAAATACCCATTAAATGTCTTTCTTAAGCTATTAGAATCAGTATTTGTTATAATACAATTTCTAGCTCCAAATCTCTCTAAATTTTCCCCTAGAGCCTTAATTCTACTAGTATTAATTTCATTAGAAACCAACAGACCTGTATTGTTCAGTTTAGACAGTATATATGTAGATTTTCCACCAGGAGCAGCACACATATCGAGAACTTTTTCACCCTCTTTAATATCTGCCTTTGGTATTACACTCATGGCAGAAGGCTCTTGCAAATAGTATGCTCCAGCCTCATGCAGTGGATTTCTACCAGGTCTATCAATTTTATCATCATAATAAAAACCCTCTTCTGCCCATGGTATTTGCTTCAAATCAAATAAATCCAAATCAAATAGTTTTTTCTTATTAATTTTTAGAGTATTTATTCTAAGCCCAGTGGTCTTATTGTCCTCATAGCTTTTTATAAAGTCATCATATTCATCTTGTAGTATTTCTTTAATATCTCCTAAAAATTCTTCTGGTAGCTTTATCAAATCTATAATCCCCCTTCAATCTGATTTACTTGTTTGTCATTTATTATAACTTTAATTGTTTATGTCTTTCTCTTAAATTTTATTTTTTCTTCTTTTTCTTAAGATTACCAAAAAACACTTTTTTAGAGTGATTCATATATTTTTCAAGTTTATCAAGATTTATCTTCCACAAAATTATTACATAAACTATAAGTAATATAATAGCCCATCTATATTCTATCATCAATATGAAATCAAAAACTCCATGTAATAAAATTGGAATTAATACTGCCATAAACAAGTACTCACGTCTTTTATTTTTATTTCCTTCAAATTTATACTTAGAAATATAGTAACCCATAGTAATTGCAAACATTACATGAGCTGGTATAGAAATAACTGCTCTATTAATACCAACTTGCAGTGCTAGATTTCCACTTTCAGAAAAAACATAAACTATATTTTCAACCGTTGCAAATCCTAACGCTAAAAATACAGAGTAAATAATACCATCTAACTTTTCAGTAAAATGCTTTTCTTTAATTAGTGCAGGAATTAGTATCAGAGCTTTTACACCTTCTTCTACAAGCCCTGCAACTATAAATGATACATATATTAATTCCGAATAACCTTCAAATACATTAAATTTCATAAGTAAATCTTCTAAAAGTATTATTATAACACTTAGAAAAACACCTATTAGAAAAAATTTAATTAGATGAATTAAAGGTTCTCTACAATATCTATCTTTAGACCTTATCCAAAACATACCTATCAATATAGGAACTATTGCCAATAAAAATAAATCCAGCTTCATAGATTATTTTCCTTTCAAAATTTTAATTCACTTCTGATTCATATCATCTACTTATTTTTAGCTTATTCGTGTTTAAATACACACTAAAATATACATTAAATTATCCAAGGTCAAATATACTAAAATGCTCAAAAAATTTAAATTTATATCTATATTATTTAACAAATCCCACGCTATATTCATATCTTGAAATATAAGGGAACTAAATTCATTTAAAGAAAGGGTGATTTGATGCAAGATGGTTTTTTAACAGTAAGTATAATTGATGCTACTACCAATAGACCTATTCAAAATGCAACAGTAAACATATATTCAATGTCTAATGGTATCCAAAGCTCATCAACTTTATATCAAAACCTAATAAGTAACGAATCTGGTCAAGTGACTGGATTAGTATTACCAGCACCGGATGTGCAGTACTCTCTACAGCCATCTGATGTTAAACCTTATAGCCAGTATATAGTAGAAGCCATAGCAGATGGATATGAGACAGTTGTCATAGAGGGAACACAGTTGTTAGCTACAATTGAAGCAAGACAAGGAGTTCCCATGTCACCTAGAACAAGAAGTAAACGTTCTTTTTCAAGACAAAGTGAATTGATTTTTGGCATAGGAGAACATACTTTATTTGGTACTTATCCTCCTAAGATTCCAGAAAGTAACTTAAAACCAGTACCACCTCCTACTGGTTTCGTTGTATTAGATAACCCTGTAGTACCTGAATTTATAGTAGTTCATGATGGTTTACCAGAAGATTCATCAGCTCCAAACTATTGGATTCCGTTTAAAGAGTACATCAAAAACATAGCATCATCTGAAATATATTCAACTTGGCCTGAACAGACAATCTATGCAAATGTAATAGCTATAATATCATTTACTTTAAATAGGGTCTTCACTGAGTGGTATAGAAATAAAGGATATAATTTCACAATAACCTCATCAACAGCATACGACCATAAATTTATAAATAATAGAAACTTATTTGAACCAATCAATGTAGTTGTAGATGCTATATTCAATACGTTCATAAAAAGACCTCCTACAGCAAGACAGCCACTATTAGCACAATACTGTGATGGTCAGAAGTCTCAATGCCCTGACCAAATGACTCAATGGGGCAGTAAAGATTTAGGTGACCAGGGATACGATTATGAAAGTATACTAAGATTTTTCTATGGAGATGAGATAGTATTTGAAAGAGCTCCCATAGTAAGTGGTGTTCCTGTATCATTCCCTGGTACTACACTACAAGTTGGTTCTTCTGGACAGTATGTTAGAACCATACAAAATCAGTTAAATGCCATATCCAACTCTTATCCAGCTGTTCCAAAGGTTAGAGAAGATGGTATATTTGGAACAGACACAGAAAATGCTGTTAGGATATTCCAAGGTATCTTTGGTTTACCTCGAAGTGGAGTAGTAGATTTTAAAACATGGTATGAAATATCTAGAATTTATGTAGCTACAACTAGAATAGCTTCTTTAAATCCTTTAATTTAAAGCTCGTTTTAGACTATAACAAACTATTAACTAAAATCATTAATTCAAAATAAAAATGGCTGTTATGAACTAATATATACCATAAGTATTTTTACTTATGAGTGTTGTAAGTCCTAACAGCCATTTTTTGTAGTTATAACTTATTGTTTTAGAACCTTAAAAAGATAGGTTAGCAATTTAGATTTATTTAAAATCTTATCTTTATTTTTAAGTTTAAAAACACTATTTTAATGAAAATGTTACTTTTTATTTAAAATATTACTTACCATTTAAAATATTACTTATTATTTAAAATATTACTTATTATTTAAAATATTACTTATTATTTAAAATATTACTTATTATTTAAAATATTGCTTACCATTTAAAATACTACTTATATTATTTTTAATAAAAAAAATAATGTTAACATTTCTTAACATACATTAAAAAATGTTAACATTATAAATTGGGTTTAATACTTTTACTTTGACTCGATTTACTTTTATTCTACTTCTTACTTCCTTCTTTAACTTAGACTTTACTTTTTTATTACTTATTTGAGTCTTATTTATTTAATTCTCACTCTATATGTTAAATTACATTTGTCTAAGTTTTTAATACTCTTCTTACTTAATTTTAACAAGCTTAAGTGTTATTTGAGTAGTGCAGTTGATAATTATTTAAATAATCATCAACTGTATATTTGTATCATCACAGTAGCTTGATGTATTTAATCATGCTTACTTAGGATTTTAAGATATCTTAGAGATTATATTTAACACTAGCCAATTGCTACATAATTATAAACAATTGAAAGTTGAGATCCATCTTCATTTTCTATAACGATAGGCTTCATAATTTTTAAGCCTTCAGTTTTTATCTTTTCTAATTCCTGTTCCATTCTCTTAATTGTTTTTTCAATATCTTTTTTACTTACATCTTTAACTGCATTAGGATTTTTAGCATAGTCTTTTAATTCTTGAATATGCTTAGCATACTCTTCATAAGTATAATGCTCCACTCCATATTTTTCTAATTCAGCAGGGTCAGTTACTCCTGATTTTATTAGAGATTGAAGCTTAGGTAAAGTAATATTAGAGGAATCATTTCCATTTGCAAATACTGCTTTAGTTCCTCCTAGTATCATAGCAGATACCATCATTGTACTTATAAGGGATTTTTTTATCTTCATAACCAGTATTCCTTTCTTAGAGATTTATTTTGGTACTGTAGTCGGCAACGACTATTGCAATAGTTATTAACTACTTCTTTAGACTACCACGATAGTCACTTTTATGTCAAGTATTTTTATAAAATTTTTCAATAAAAAATACTATCTCAAAATAAATTTAATTATTTTGAGATAGTATTTTACTTTTAAATCCTTTGTATTGCTAGGATTTATGGTTCCTTTATAGACGTTCTATATTGTACTTTATTGACTGTCAAAAAATCTCCTTTTCTTGATATAACTAAAACATTCTCATCGTAACCACTTTTCTGAACTGAATATTCTTCTGAACTAATATAAGAATAACTTTTAGATGTTTTTGATATACTAGAAGAAATCTCTACATCTCTTGCTGATGTATAAAGAAAAGCATATGAATCTACCTTTTGAGAATATAAATCAAAGGATTCAACGTCATTAATTTCTTTATTCCCTGTTGCAAAAACAAGGCTTGTTCCACAGATTAATACAGTTGAAACTAAAAAAGTAACATAAGTTGACTTTTTAAACTTCATAACATTAACTATTCTCTCTTCTATTTTTGTCTTTCCAAATCCACTGTACATTGACATTGAAAATGGATTATTCTCCTCTGCTAGACTTATCAGTGTAGTTGCATAATCAGCTCTATATTCTTCACCAATTATATTTATAACCTTTTCATCACAACTAAATTCTATATCTTTATTTAGTAAAAAAAACATCACCCAAACTAAGGGATTAAACCAATGAATAGCAAGAGCTACAATCATAAACAACTTCAACATATTATCAAAGCTGTTAATATGAACCATTTCGTGAGTCAAAACGAAGTCTAAAGTTTGATTATTAGCATAGTCCATCTTCTTTGGCAAAATAATTCGTGGTTTTAAAATACCAGATGTAAGCGGTGTCCTAGTAAATTCAGATATGCAAACAATAAGTCTTCTAAAACAGCTATTCTCACATATCCATTTTTCAACAAATTCATGATTTTTTATATGAATCGAGGTTTTAAAAAGATTAATTATTTTAATATATCTAAAGCATAAAAGTATACTAAACATAATAGTAACTATAAAAGACAAAATGCCCAACATTTCCAATATCATAATATTTTCAATACTAGACATTATTTCAAACTTGTCAGAATTGTTCTTACCTATAGAGTCACTAGCTTTCTTAAGAGTATAATTTTCAGTCGATTCAATTATACTATAAATACTAAAACCAGAATTTAAATTTACTGGTACTAGAAGTTTAAATAATACAATCAACCACAACAATACAAACACCTTTTTAGGTAATTTTTTAAATAAACATGCCCTTATAAAAATAACAATTAAAAGTAATACTCCAGAAGTAAAACTCATTTCTAACAATTTAATGAACATAAATCTTACCTCACTTTAATTCTTCGACAATCTGTTTAAGTTTTGTAATCTCATCACTTGAAAGATTTTCTTTATTAATAAAAGCTGAAAGGAATTTTTCTGAAGACCCTCCAAACATTTTATTAATTAGTGTTTCTGTTTCCTGTTTTTGTACTTCTTCTTTGCTTATTAAAGCTTTACAAACAAAATTCGGTTCAATTCTCTCTACTGCACCTTTTGACACTAATTTTTTTATAACTGTATACGTAGTATTTCTATTCCATCCTGTTTCTTCTTTTAAAATTTTAACTAACTCCCCAGCTTTACTTTCTCCTCTCTCCCATAGAACCTCCATTACTTTGAGTTCTGAATCAAATAACTTTATCTCCATATAAAATCGCTCCTCAAATATAATTATCACAATAGTCATTACTACAATTAAAAACTATCATAGTAGTCTATATTATGTCAATCATTTATTTTTTAATAACATTTTTAATAACAAAAACTGTCTTTTTTAAAAAATTCTTATAAAAGACAGTTTTATTAACGTTATATTTTAATGTTTAATTAAAGCTATATTTTATCTAAGTGTAGAACTATCTTAATACATAGAATAAGATTTTTCTTTATCTAACAATACATCCTCTACATCTGGATTTTCTTTTAACAAATGTCTATAAAAATTACAGTTAGTAACTCCTACATATGGAACTAACCATAATAGACCTATCCCCAATGTAAATATTGCCAATATATACCATCCTATGAAGCTAAGATTTAGTACAAATAATTTAAGTACATTTCCTTTCATCATATCTAAACTAGCACCCATTGCTTTAAATACACCCATGTTATCTTTATCTTCACAAATCAAAAAAGCAGCTTGAGAAACATATAATAGCAATATATAAACTGGTATCATAAGAACAAGTATTATAATAACTAGAGTTATTCCAGTAGAAATAATAGTTCCTATTCCAACACTATCACTTGATATATATTCGATTGCTCCACTAGTAAGTAAAACTCCAAATGATAAAAATGCTCCTATAATTGTAATTATAAAAGAATATATATAAACAGCAATTGATTCTAATACATAATACCCAAAACTTCTTAAATAAATTCTTCCATTTACAAAGATATCTCCTATCTTTACTTTTTCGTCTTTAGTAATTTTCAAAAACATACATGTAAATCCTGCTGCAAAGCAAAAAGCTACCACAGCTACTACAATAGTAGTTAAAGGTTCAAAAGGCAATCCTACAATCGATATTAGCACTATCAATGCAATATATACTGCCAAAGTAATTGCACATGTACCCCAGTTTCCAGACAATTGAGCTTTAGATACTCTTTTTAATTCTTGCCTTGATACCATAAAAAACACCCCTTTCATTTTATAAAAAAACTTAAAAAAATACATAAATAAAATTTTAACGTATAATATAATATTAATATATCATATTTTCGACTATATAACACACAATTATTCACCATGTTTTATCAAGATATATCATAATTGTATTTACAGTTTTATATAGTCATTATTGACAAGTATATCAAATGAATTTGATTTATTGTACAATAAACAATAAGATAAATTATACTAAATATGCTTTATTTAGTATAATAAACTATCTTCCAAACATTTTATTATATGTTTAAAAAATAGTTTTGTGTCTTTAAAATAAATTAATTTGTATATATTCCTTCACATAGTTTTTGCATATTTCCAGGCGGTTGCCATTTACCCTCTTTTTTCGTATATGTAATCAAAGTTGTAACTTCTTTAGTCGGCTTCTTATTGTAAATATCTATAATTATTTTTGCCATATCATCTTGAACTTCTTTTTCTGATTTGTTGTAATTTTTTTCATCAGTTACATATGATTTTACTAAATAATTCGCTTTAGACATTATTTTTCTAGTATCCAATGCTTTACTTACAACCTTCAAAGTTATCCTATCTTTGCTAGAAGACTCTACTGTTACTGTCTTTTCAACACCTTGAATTAACTTAACAATTACATTATATATCTTTTCGGCATTTTCTTTACCATAAAGAGGTGTTAATTGTTCAACCATCGAAATCTTATCCTTGTCATTGTAATTTTGAATTTGTTTATATTCAGCTTCTGTTAAAGCATCAGAAATACCCTTTTCGTCGTATTTATACATTTCTAACGCAGCCAAATTAGCTTCAAAATTTGATTTTACTTTATCTTTTGCATTAGAACACCCTATACTTAGAACTAAAACTAGAATCATAATTGAAGATAATATCAACTTTTTTACCATTTTCACGTAAATATCCTCCCTTAGTTAATTAATATAATGGAAAAATGAACCCTCATTTCTAGATAATTAAGCTTTAGATACTTTTTTAACTCTTTACTTTATAATACAAAAAACTTCTCTTTTTTTATATAAAATATCTCTAGAAAATATAAATAAACTTTTAATATATGATATTAATGTGTCATGTTTTTATATTATATAGTTAATATTCTGAAACTCCCACGCCTAAAGGCATTGGGTTCTTAGTTACTACATGAATTTCTATAATACTCTCAGTTACAATAAATCATAACATACAACATATTATCACTAATCATATTCCCTAAGACTTTTATTAACAAAGTATCTGTTGACACCATTAACATTAATATTAGGCTCGTATCTCAACCTATATAGTTTTTTATATCCCCATATTAGATATTAATTTACAACCATTTAATTTTAATTTCTTTAATCTACTTATTTCTTTATCATGTAAAATACTAAATAATAAAGAAAATAATATTAAATATGATTATATAACAATAATAAAGTAAACTATTTGTTACTGTATATTTATATATCAACTACTGTATATTCATATATCAACATAAAATAAACTACCTCTCAAACATTTTATATTTTGTTTAAAAGATAGTTTTTGTGTCTTTAAAATAAATTAAACTGTATATATTCCTTCACACAATGTTTGTATATTACTAGGTGGTTGCCATTTACCATCTTTTTTAGTATATGTAATCATAGTTGTAATTTCCTTAGTTGGTTTCTTATTGTAAAGGTCTATAATCATTTTTGCCATATCATCTTGAACTTCTTTTTCTTTTTTATCATAGTTCTTTTCATCAGTTACATAAGATTTTACTAAATTGTTCGCTTCAGTCATTACTTTACTAGTATCCAATGCTTTACTTACAACTTTTAAAGTTATCTTATCCTTACTAGAAGATTCCACTGTTACGGTCTTTTCAACACCTTGAATTAATTTAACAATTGTTTCGTATATTTTTTCAGCATTTTCTTTACCATAAAGAGGTGTCAATTGAGCAATCATTGAGACCTTATCCTTGTCGTTATAAGTTTGAATTTTTTTATATTCAGCTTCTGTTAAAGAGTCAGAAATACCTTTTTCGTCGTATTTATACATTTCTAATGCAGCTAAATTAGCTTCAAAATTCGACTTTACTTTCTCTTCTGCATTAGAACATCCTATAGTTAGAATTAAAACTATAGCCATAATCGAAGATAATATTAACTTTTTTACCATTTTCATACAAATATCCTCCCTCAATTAAGATAATAAAAAATTTATTTATCAATAGTATAACATAAGCTTGTCTAACCATAAAATAATTTTGAATATTTTACCACTTCCAGTCCATTCCAATACCGTTTTCTTTTGCTTTATCGTATATTCTTTTCGCTGTTACGACATCTTGTACACCTATTCCGACAGTTTTAAACACAATTATCTCATCATCATTTTTTCTTCCAGGGATAGTTCCATTTATAACATTTCCTAAATCACCACTAAAATCATCTTTACTTATCTTACCTTCTTTTAATGGAATCAATATATCTCCTGATTCAGATAAAACTGCATCTGTTGATTCAAAAAATATCTTAGATGCTCTAGTTAAACAATTTGGGCATAACTCCTGCATATCTGGCATATATGAACCTACTGCACTTACTAAAGCTCCTTTTTTAACTAAGTTTCCATTAAGTACTGGTTGTTTTGATGGAGTAGCTAAAACTATCACATCTGCATTATCTATAGCTTCATCAGATGATTCAACTGCAACTATTTTAGTATTATATTTACTTAATTTTAAGTTCATTTCTTCTGCAAATTTTTCTCTACTTTCCTTGTTTCTACTAAAAACTCTTACCTCGTCCAGATTTCTAGCTTCTATCATAGCTTCAAGTTGTGGCTCACCTTGTCCTCCTAGACCTATCAAAGCCCCTATCTTAGAATCTTTTTTAGCCAACACATCTATAGCCGCTCCAGATGCTGCTCCAGTACGAATCTGAGTTACATAAGTCCCATCCAATACTGCGCTAACTTCTCCAGTTTCTCCATCTAATAATAATACTGTTGCTGGAATCACTGGCTTACCCTTTTGAGCATTTTTAGGAAATACAGATACAATTTTTATCCCCCCACACCCCAATTCCTCTATATATCCCGGCATAAATAACATACTAGCATCTTGACTTGGAACTGGTATATTGGTTCTCAAAGGATTTACACTCTTTCCTTCACAATAAATTCTAAAAGCTTCCTTATCAGCTTCAATTGCGTCTCTCATTGTAAATACTTTTTTTATATCGTCTTTTTTTAAAAGTAGCATTTTTATACCCCCAATTTTAATAATTTTCTATGCTAGATATTATAGCATAACATTTAATTTAAATTTCTATTTTAAATTAAATAAATCTACATACTCTGGTTTTAGCATAGAGCTTATCAGTTTTTTATTTATTGAAAATTCTGGGATTCCTGCTGCATACGAAGTTATATCATATAAATCAAAATATATAACTAGATTCTCATCTTGTAAATAAAAGTTTTGATTTTCTTTTATAGCTTTAAAATTATATATTCCAATATTTTCTTCATCCTTTTTTTCAAGTTCAGCTATTTGTCTTTTGATTTCTTCATCTATAACTTCTTTATATTTAGTATTATCTTTAAATAAGTCCATTAATTCTAAAAATTTTCCAGTTCTCATATCCACATTATATGCTATATCTTGATAAAATCCATGTGCTCCACCACTATAAGTATAATACCTTACTTTTATACTAAGAGCAGAATCAGTATTCTTTTTAAGTTCAAAATCCACATTTGCAACAAACTTATTTTCCTCATCAGGATTATCCTTAAGGTACTGTTTTGCTTCTTTATATGATTTATTATAAAATTCAAATATGTCATTTTTTATTTTATCATTTGTAGACCTTTCAACAATCTTATTTGAATTTGTTATTACAGGCATGTTTATAGTACTTTCTAGATACTCATCATTTTTAACTATTGTTTTACTTCCTATTGTACTTACAGATAAAGTTTGTTTACTCTTTGTAGTATCCTTTGGCAATGATTGATTACTCATAACACTCACTGCTTCTTTATCACTATTTAGATTAATTAAAGCATCTTTCCCTAAATTATTATATTTATAGTCATGTTTAATTGCCAAAACAGCTATTATAGTCAAGGTTAAAACAAATACATATCTTAAAACTTTAGCTTTTGTATCGACTTTAAAAAATTTCATATTATTATTTTCCTCCTAAATATAAATCTCTCTTATTATATTTGGAGTTTCTAGGGTTTTTTATCCATATAATTTAATAAAAGATTAATTTTTATTTATAAAAAATTAATCTTTTTACTTTCAAATGCTAATATATCTTATCAAACAGTTTGAAATTTCATCAAGTGGTAATTGTAACACAACAGAACCCATATCAAAAGCTACCATTGGCATTCCATATACTATACAAGAATTTTTGTCTTGTCCAATTGTAAATGAACCACTTTCTTTCATTTTTAAAAGTCCATTTGCTCCATCAGAACCCATACCTGTAAGTATTATTCCTATTGAATTTTTACCTGCTACTTCTGCAACTGAATCAAACAAAACGTCTACTGATGGACAATGACCATTTATTCTTTCACCTTTTTCACAAGTCACATAATATCCTTGTTTATCCACACATAATTTCATCTGATAACCCCCAGGTGCAATTAGTACAGTTCCTTGTTCGACTCTATCATTATTTTTAGCTTCTCTTACATTCATAACACACTGCTTTTTAAGCCGTTGTGCATACATATAAGTAAATATAGCTGGCATATGTTGAACTACAACAATCCCTGGTGTCGATTTTGGTAAATCTTTTATAATTTCAAATATTGCTTCTGTACCACCTACAGATGCGCCTATAGCAATCACCATATTATTAAAATGTTCCACATTACCGCCTCCACAAAATCATATATTAAAAATACCCTTTTATCTTTTATAGACAGCAGGTTTTACATATTTGTATTTAGTACTATTTCTGTTAATTATCTCTGCATGTCCTACAAACAAAAAACTACCTGCTTTGGTTACATTATAAAATTTATTTATAAGTTCTTCTCTAGTTTTTAAATCAAAATAAATCATAACATTTCTACAAAAAATCAAATCAAAATGTTGATATGAGAAATCATTCATTAAATTAAATGGCTTGAAAATTACACTTTTTCTAATCTTATCACAAATTTTAAATGTACCATCTTTGTTATCTATAAAATACTTCTTCTTCCATAACTTAGGAACATTATTAACATTTGATTCTGTGTATATACCTCTTTTAGCTTTTTCAAGTGAGTTCATTGAAATATCTGTGGCTATGATTTTAACGTTCCACAACTCTTTATTATATCCAAAATAATCATCTAAAGTCATAGCTATTGAATATGCTTCTTCTCCACTAGAACAGCCTGCACTCCATATATTTAAGTTTCTTAGTTTATTATTTTCTTCCCAAAAAGGAAGTATATTATTCTGTATAAACTCAAAATGTTGAGGTTCTCTCATAAAAAATGTATGATTGGTACTCAGTCTATTTATTAGGTTTATAGCCTCATTTTCTGTCTTGTCTTTAAATAATAGATTCATGTACTGACTAAAAGAACTATATTTTCGCTCTATCATTGTATTATATAAACGACCTTCAATTAACGCTCTTTTTTTACTTAAATCAATACCGTATTCTTTTTTTACATGGTTTACAAGAATTATAAATTCTTCATCTGTGAGTTTTATCATGCAAAAACTTCCTCCTGCTAATTTATCAAAGCTAACTACGTGTTATTAATCAAAAACTTTCGAATATCTAAAATTAGTATAGAATTATCTTCAATTTTCGCAATTTCTTTTATATCTTTATTAATATTCGAATTGTTAGAATCAGTTGTCTCTAACAAGTTTAGATTATCTATATGAATAACATCAACAACTTTATCTACAATAATTCCAACTTGATACTCATCAACCTTTGTAATTATTATACATGTCCTCTCATTATAATCAGCTTCAGTAAGATTGTATTTTATATGCATATTAATAACTGGTATTATTCTTCCTCGCAAATTAATAACTCCACTTATATATGTTGGAAGACATGGTACATACGTTATTGATTGAAATCTTATGGTCTCAATCACATTTTCTAATTCTATTCCATAAATAACATCATTGACATAAAATGTCAGTACTTGTTTAATAATTTCATCTTTAGACATACTTTAAATCCCCTAATATATTTCTATCATGCTATCTGCATCTATAATTAAGCTTATACTTCCATCCCCAAGTATTGTACACCCTGATAAACCATTGTTTTTTATATTGAATCGGTTAAAATAAACTGGAAATGGTTTCACAACAACTTGTTGATTACCTATTATTTCATCAACAAAAATGCATGCTGCTTTATGCTCATTTTCAATAATTATCATATTTCCATGCATCAGATTAGTTACCTCTGTCTGAATATTATATATTTTATGTAACCTTATAATAGGAATACATGCTCCATATATCATAATTAACTCTGTTTTATTGCCTTCTGTAATTATTTGATTTAAATCTGTAAGTTTAAATGTTCTCCTTATAGATGATATTGGTAAAGTAAATAGTGAATCTCCAACTTTAAACTCCATACCCTCTACTATAGAAAGAGTTAGTGGTATTTTTATAGTAAACGTTGTTCCTTCATCTTGTTTACTTTTTACTTCGATTGAACCTCCGACCTTTTCAATACTTTTACGAACAATATCCATGCCTACTCCTCTACCAGAAAATTCAGTTATAGATTCTTTGGTAGAAAAACCTGGAATCATAATCAAAGAATTAACTTCGTCATCAGTATATTCATTGCTTTGATGTTTAAGAAGACCTTGTTCTTTAGCTTTTGCTAAAACCTTATCTTTCATGATACCTCTACCATCATCTGAAATACTTATCACAGCTTCTCCACCTAAATTTTCAGCAGATAAAACTATTTTTCCTACTCCTTCTTTCCCTTTAGCTATACGCTCTTCAATAGGTTCTATTGCATGGTCCATAGCATTTCTTATAAGATGCATAAATGGTTCTGCTAAATTATCAATTACACTCTTATCAACTTCTGTCTCTGCCCCTATAGTTATTAGCTCTACATTCTTATCTAATTTTTTATTCATATCTCGTACAATTCTATGCATTTTTTGAAATACACCAGCAATTTGAATCATACGCATCGACATTACTATATCCTGCAATTCATCTGTAAGCTTATGCAATTGTCTTGTTGCCTTATTGAAATTATCTATATCAACACCTGTATAATTTACACTATTTACAACCATTGATTCCATGATTACAATTTCACCAACTATATTTTGAAGTAAATCCAATTTTTCTAAATTCACACTCATAATACTCTGCTTACTTATTGACAGGTGTCCATTTTCTCCATTTAGACTATCTTTTTCTATATCAGTTTTTTCATTTAAAATATCTTCTTGTAACTCTTCTTTTATATAGCTATTTTTATACCCTGTACTTATTTCATTATTATCTTTTAATTTATTTTCTACTTCATCATTATCTGATGTACTTTTTATTCCTATTTCTTTTTTAGTAATATTTATATATTCTTTTACATAGAGATTCTCTTGTATAGTTTTATAAACCATTATCTTATCATCTTTAGCAACAAATTGTATATAAAACCCATAATTTTTAATATATTCTGCTGATTCTGCATTTATTTCTACATCTTTAGGATAAAACTCCAGAAATTCACAGTAATCTCTAAGTTCAAATATAAGCATGAAAGCTCTTACATTTTCCATCATACAACCTTGTTCAAAGATTATTTTTACTATATCAGAATCTTCTTTGTATGAAAAAATCGAATCGGTTATTTCTTTGTCATCTGTACTTTCTAAACTTGTATTATCCTTTAATTTCATAGAATTTGATAACTCTAAAGCACTTACATAATCTTCAATCCCTTTGATAAAGTGAGAGTAATCAGAAGATATACAATCTCCTGATTGTAATTCGCCTATATCGCCTTTTATAAAATCCAAAGATTGAAAAACTAAATCAAATAATAAGTCACTGTCCAAAATTTCTATTTTTCCTTCACGTATGGCATAAAACAAGTCTTCTACGCTATGTGCTAAAGCAGCTATATTATCTAACCCCATCATAGATGCTGAACCTTTTATCGTATGCATTATTCTAAAAGTTTCATTGATGTTGTTATGAGTAAATACTTTCTCTTTTTCTATTTGAATCATAATTTCATCTAATTGTTCAAGTAGTAGACTTGTTTCAAATATAAACATATCTAACATTGGTCTCATACTCGGTTCAATATAATTCACATTCATCACCTACGGTCTACAAATAATTTTCTATTTTCCGTTATATATAGCATTTCATAATTTAAATCCACAATGATTCTCTTATTTCACTATATATTCATCTCATAATTTAAATCCACGATGATTCTCTTATCTCACTATATATTCATCTCATAATTTAAATCCACGATGATTCTCTTATCTCACTTTCTTTTAGATGAAATTTTGCTACTAGTTCTTTTAAAATTTGTGCTTGAGCAGACATCTCTTCTGAAGCTGCTGCACTTTCCTCTGCCGTTGCTGAGTTCATTTGGACTACTATAGAAATTTGCTCTATTCCAGATAAAATCTGTGTAATTGCTACTTCTTGGCTATGTACAGCAGAAGAAATTCCATTAATATAATCAGTAGTTTTTTCTACACCATTCACTACTAAATCCAATGCATTTGCAGTCTCTTTAGCAATTTTCACACCATTTTCTACTGTTTTAATAGCTTCTTCTATGAGAATCGCTGTATTTTGAGCTGCTTTTGCACTTTTACCAGCCAAAGACCTAACTTCATCTGCTACAACTGCAAATCCCCTACCATATTGACCTGCTCTTGCTGCTTCAACAGCTGCATTTAATGCGAGAATATTAGTTTGGAATGCTATCTCATCTATTGTTTTAATTATTTTTGATATTTCACTCGATTTTTCACTTATCTCACCCATTGACGCCATCATATCATCCATACATCTACTTCCAAAACCAACTTGCAATGCAGATTGGTTAGATACTTCACATGCAAGACTAGCACTATCTGCACATTTCTTAATTCCATCTGATATTTCATTAATTGTGGAAGCTAATTCTTCTATTGAACTAGCTTGTTCAGTAGCACCCTGTGAAAGAGCTTGTGCACCTGCTGCAACCTGTTCTGATGCACTTGCAACTTGTTCTGCTGATAAATTTATTTCAGAAAAATCACCATTAAAAGAGTTTATTATACTTTCCAAAGATATTTTAATTGATTTAAAATCACCTATAAATTCTTGGTTTATCTCTACTCTTAAATCACCTTTTGCAATACTAGTTAATGTAGTGTCTATAAGGTCTATATAATTTAAAAGCATACTTTGCATCTTTTTGACAGAACTCACCAACATCCCTATTTCAGATTTACTTTCTTCAACATCTATACTCGTTCTTAAGTCCCCAGACGCAATTCTTGAAAAGTGTTTTTCTACTTTATTAATAGGAATCACTATCTTTAATTTTATTACTGTATATTCTGTTATTGTCAGTATTATTAAGAGAGAAAGTATAAATATTGTTCTTAATATTAAACTTTGTAATTCTTTTTTTACTTTTACAATTTCGGCATTTGAACGAGTAACTATCTCCTCTTGAAATTCATTTATCAAAGAATCCATTTTCTCTTGAGAGTTTATATAATCACTACCAAAAATTATATTTTGAGCTGTACTCTTATTATTACTTTCAACTGCCTTTATAGCACTTTGTTCTGTTGGCACCAAAGAATCTGATATTTCTTTTGCTTCTAAGATTTTATTTGACTCATTCTTTGTAAGACCAATTCTTTCTAATTTATTTAAAGCTGACTCTCTTGTTTTTCCATATAATTCTTTTTCATAAATATCTTTATGCTTTTTTTCACCTGTAAAGACGTATCTTCTTAATATATCGCTAACCTCTCTAGTTGTATCTTTTATATACTGACTTTGAGTCCTCAAATTATTCATTTTATTAATACTTTTTTCCACTTTTTCAAATGCTTTGTAAGATGAAATAGAAGAAAAAATCCCTGCTAGAACAGCCACTACTATAATAATCAGCAATACAATTGCTAATTTAGAAAGCTTTACTTCTCTTTTCATATCTGTACTCCTTTATAAAGTAAGTTTATATCTTTTTTAATCCTTTCATTGTACTTACTACACTACAATCTTTTCCTAAATTTTTGCCCTCATACATTGCTTTATCTGCTAAGGATATGTTTTCTTCTAATGATATATTTGAGTTTACTTCTACTACCCCTAATGTAATAGTACATTTTATTTTATTTTCTTTATAGTTGAAATCAAACTCTTTTATCTCTTTGCGAATTCTTTCTGAAAGTATCTTAGCACCTTCTATTGGAGTATTTGTTACCATTATCAAAAACTCTTCTCCACCCCATCTTGATACAGTATCAGTTTGTCTACAATTCCTTTTTATTATACTCGATATTACTGTCAACACGAAATCCCCTGCTTCATGTCCATAAGTATCATTAATAACCTTAAAGTCATCAATATCCCCAAGAATAAGAGATATTAATGTTTCACTATACTTATTAATTCTTCTTTGCTCCATAAGCTTATTAATTATATGGCGTCTATTGTAAAGCCCTGTAAGATAATCTCTTACAACCAGTCTATTCAATTTTTCAAGAGAAGACTCCAGTTCATTATTTATCTTTTTTAATTTATCTTGAGATTTCTTTACTTCAAGATGAGCCATAATACGAGCTTTTAATTCTGTCATACTAAAAGGTTTCACTATATAATCTATTGCTCCTACACCAAATCCCCTTACTATGTCTGTATCTGCATTTTTTGAAGTTATAAAGATTATAGGTATATCTGCTGTGCGAGCATTAGATTTCACTTCCTTACAAAAATCAAAACCAGAGTTATCTGGTAAAATTATATCAAGCAAAATAACGTCTGGTATAAATTCTTCAATAAACTCTTTTGCCTCTATTGCATTAAATGCTTTTTTTACCTTAAAATTATCTTTTGTAAGTGTTTTATCTATTAAGTCACACATCAGAACACTATCATCAACGACTAAAATTGTTCCTTGTTGCTTATTTTCCATATACAAACCTCTCTTAAACATAATATATTCAAATTTTAAAGATTTAAAATTTTTATACCTATTAATTATACTACTATATTCTCAAATGCTCTCATCACAATCTTTTTATAGTAACCTTATAATTACATCCCCCTGTTACATGATAGTGCAATTATATTCATTAATTAATTCATCTATTAAAATTTCATCTTTATCTGTCAAAAGTTTCTCTAAATCTAGTAAAGTGATTATTCTACTGTCTACTTCACCAACACCGCTTACAAAATAGTCTGAATACTCTAGAGTAACTCTTGGTGGAGGTGATATTTGACTTTTTTCTAAACTTATTATCTCATCAACCTTATCAACCACAAATCCAACTACTAAATCTTTTATTTCAATTACTACTATATACATACAATTGGTAATGCTTAAATCATCTTTTTTAAGTCTCAAACGCATATCTATTATTGGGATGATTTTTCCTCTTAGATTTATTATGCCTTTAGAATATGTAGGGAGTTCTGGAATAAATATAATTTCTTGATTTCCAACAATTTCTATTACTTTTTCAAGTTTAATTCCAAAATCTTGCTCATCTACTTTAAATTTTAGATACTTAATTCCTTCATCAACTATCCCATAATCTAAATATGGGTCATCTGGAAATCTCATTTAATACCGCCCTCCTAAAATATGCTCTCTATAAAATCTATATTATATTTTCTTTTTACCTTTATTTATTGAATCTACAATTAATGCTCCTGTCTCAGTATAAAAACGTATTGTTCTCCCATAATTCATACCCGTATCCTCGGCTAATATTGGAATATTTAGTCCTAAAAGTGTTTTTTTTACTGCCTGAACATTTCTATGTCCTATACCCGTAACTGATAAATTGCTATTTCCTAAAAACATCTGCGCTCCTCCAGCAATTTTTGCTTTTATATATATTCTATTTGCACCTATATTCTCCATAGATTTAACGAGCTCATTTATCCCTGTATCAGCAAATTTATACTTATTTTCAATATTAATAACATCTTTACTATACGGCAACATAACATGTAACATTCCGCCAACCCCAGCTACTTTATCTATCAAACATACTCCTACACAAGAACCAAGTGCATAAGTAACTAAAACATTTGGTCTATAGGCTATCTTCATATCTGCAATGTTTACTACTATTTCCCTATTCATATTTCCAATCCCAATCTCACTAATATTTCTCTAAGTGAGTCCATTTCTGGAATCATCAAAATGTGACTAGTAAAATAATCATCGCTCATTTTAAACTTATTTTCTATAAATAAAACTTTATCACCAACATCTGAAAATCTTATCATAGGCACATTTAGAACAGCTCCAACCATATCGATACATATATCTGGAATTGAAATACTTATAGTCATGTTTAACATAGATGCAATAGCATTTACATATGAGCTTGCCATAATATTTCCTATTTCTTTAATTGCTGAAATTTCAATTACTTCAATCTTATCTAAGGGAGCTTCTTTTTTATTAAAAAGAGAACTTAACATAAGTTGAGTTATTGATTCATCCAACAAAAACATAAACATTCCATTAATCTCGCCTTTCATATCAAGTAAAATACATACTACTTTATTTTCTGGACCACCAAGCAAATTTGTCGCTTCATTGTACTCAAGTATCTTGACCATAGGTATTAATACTTCTATATTACTATTTATCATGGATGCAAGTGCAGTAATTGCATTCCCAGAGCCTATATTACCAATTTCTCTAAGAGCATCTATATGAGCATCATCAAGTTCTAAATAATTTATAATATAAACCCCTCCCTTTATTATTGCATTTATGTACTCTTCACTGTATCTTTACACTTTTATTTTAAGGCATTATTTACAACTTTGACTAATGTATCTGTTTTAAAGGGCTTCACTATAAAATCTAACGCTCCAAGTTTTATAGCTTCTACAATCATATTTTCTTGTCCTATTGCAGAGCACATCACAACCTTGGCATTTGAATCCAACTTTTTTATTTCTCTTAGCACCTCTAAACCATCTTTTTTGGGCATTGTAATGTCAAGCAAAATCAAATCAGGTTTTTCATCTTTAAATATATTACAAGCTTCTTCTCCATCATTTGCTTCTACTAAATCATTATAGCCACTTTTACTCAGAGCTTCTTTAATCATCATTCTCATAAAAATAGCATCATCTACTATCAAAATTTTATTTTCCATAAAACTAACTCCTCCATATGTACAACAATAAACACTTTTATCTTCAGTTATTGTCTATACTCTCTGACTATTTTCGCTACACAATAAATATATTTCATTGATAAATAAAAGTAATTATTTATGTCATATTATACTCAATTATCTTAACATAATTTGTCAATAAAAAAGCTTATATATCTATTGTAATATATGTTTAGCATTTTGACGAGTTATTAAAAATATAATTGTATAAAACATAAAAAGTTGTCAAAATTAATCAAATTAGAATAAAAATAGCTTTATATCTTTTTATGTCTGTATAAAAAATAATTTTAAGATTCCTTAAAATCACTTCTATAGATTTATATAGTCTCTGATTTGCCTAACACCTATCTGAATTGTTTAACATTTATCTGACTTGCTTAACATCTAATAGATAGTTGTTTACTTATTTAATTAGATTTCTATATATGTATTATCAATTAAATTAGATTTCTATATATGTATTATCGATTAAATTAGATTTAGCTTTATATATTATTTTTTATATTTTTCCAATTATATACTCACAAATCCAAAAGTGTTATCACAGTCCGTACTTAAAATGTTTTTCTTTTTAGCATTAAAAGTTAAACGACAAATCATGACATTTACAAGTATCTCTTAGCAATCAACAATATTAAATGAAGTACATGTATAAAGGTTCAAAGTGAGAATAATATTGTTAATCATTAAAAAAGAGAGTGTCTCAAAATGAACTTTTAAGTTCATAAAGCACTCTTTTTTGTATGAAATCAAATATATTTTCACAATTTCAACAATAAAAAAGAGGCTTATCTCTCTATTTTGAGACAGCCCTTTATGGTTACAAATAATAAAACTGACTATAATTAACATAGTAATAGCAAATCTACTTTATTCCTATGTAAATATGAATTTCGTGTTTATTAGTATCAAATGTATTACTTTGATACTCTTCAAAATCACTTATATAAGTTCTATCAAAATCCATTTTCCAAAACTCCAACCAAAAATCTCCTACTTCTTTTTGACCCCCTACTACAATAAACTTTGCATACTTACCTGCTGGTATAACTTTACTTATAATATTTTCTCCAACAGTATTATTAGTATTTAATTCGTCTAGATTCTTATCTTTATCAACATTGCTATTTACTTCACAGCATGCAACAAAGTTATATGGGCTTGTAAAATCGCCTTGGTAATCTGTATATAAACCTATTGTCTTTTCACTCTTTTTACCTTTTATAGCATTATATATACCTTTACCCATAAATTTTTTCCACGACTCACTTATATCATTTACTGCTTGTCCATCTTTATTAGCAGTCTCTTTTGATATTCCTATAACTATTTTCTCACTTATATTTACTATTTCATAATCCATACTTTATACCTCACTTGGTTTTTATTAATTTATTTTATTTTTGAACTTATTCAATTATAATTTATAATATACGACACCTCTATGTCATATTTTTAATATAATTAAACTTAGCGAGATATTCTATAATTAATAAAATCTTTAATCTATTCTATTTTAATCTATTCTATTTTAATGAGTAAATTTTAGATAATTCCTTTAACCTAGTTATCACATTATCTCTAACATCTTTAGGTTCAAGTACTTCAACGTTGTCGCCAAATGATAAAATATATCCATAAATCCACTCACCAATAGGAAATTCTGTAATTACATCATATGTATTATCTTCATTTTTCGTTATTAAATCTTCATTAAAATCATCAAATACTCTAAAAAGCATCTTTTCTTTAAACCTCAATTTCAAAGTTATAATATTCTCCTTAATTACCTTAGAATCATTCAAACATACTTCTTCTATTATCTTTCTTGAAAATACTTCTTCTTTTACAGATAAATTCTTTATTCTACTAATTCTAAATATCCTAAAATCGTCCTTTAGTTTACAAAATCCATACAAATACCAAGTCTTACTCTTATACATAAGCTTCATGGGTTCGACAGTCCTGTTTGTCTTACTTGACAAACTATTTACATAATTAAAATTTATAGTATTACGCCTTAAAATAGCTTCTTTTATTTTTGTAAATTTATCATCTTCATTAAAATTACTTCCCCATTCAGTAAAGTCTATTTCAATCCAGTTTGAAAAATTCTGCTCTCCAAATATTGAACCAATTTTATTTACTACTGAATTTATTTCTGGATACTTCGTCGCCTGTAATGTTTTTAGTGCAACAATTAAACTCTCTTTATCTTCTTTTGACAATATAGCCTTATCTATAGAATATTCTTCTATTAAAGATATTCCGCCACCCTTGCCTTTCGTCATATATACTGGTACTCCTGACATAGACAGAGTTTCTATATCTCTATATATGGTTCTTGTACAAACCTCAAATCTCTCTGCCAACTCTTTAGCTGTTACCAGTTTTTTATTTAATAAAATTACTATTATTTCTGTTAATCTATTTATTTTCATCCATTACCACCTACTAAAATCATTAAATTTATTTAATTTAAGCTAATCATACCAATTTTAAGTATTTAAAATCTTAGAATCTTATCTAAATTATTCTTACACGATTTTATTTACTTACTATTATCTTTCTCACTTTAGATATTATCATCTTAATTCATTTACTTATTGTCATCTTAATTCATTTATTTATTATTATTTACTTCTACTTATTATCATTTACTTTATTCAATTTCTACATTAAAAATTAGTATTTGTACTTAATACTTACAATTAATTCAAAGTATTTCATTATTTATTTTCTATTGTACTATTCATTTCTATATTTTCTAAAGTACTTTCATTCATCTATTTTTCAATTTTAATTTACTATTTCTCAATTTTATATTATTAATTTTTAACCTTATATTATTAACTCTCAACTTTATATTATTAATTTTTAACTTTATATTATTAATTTTAAAGCTTTTTAGCTATTATTCCTACAATATTTAAACAATTTTTTGATAAATAAAATTCTCTTACAATATATTCAAAATATGTAATATTTTATACATTTTTCGTTGACAATGTTAAATTTTTGTTTTATTCTTAATTAAGGACATGTTAATGACATTTCTAAAACTTATTTGAAACAGTTTTTCTATTTTATTTAGGAAAACGTATTATACTCAAGAAAACGTATTTTTTATTTCAGATAAGTACAATATTTATTCTTTTGGGGAGGAAATCATGGAAATTAATAAAAAACATTTTATTCAAGTATTTTTAACTTGCTTAATATTGGTAGTAATATGTGAATTTATAGGACAAAGAACTATAGCTATTGGAAAAGCCTCTATAGTACTGTTCCCTATGCTTTATGCAGTTATAATTGGACTTATAATAACACCAGATTTATTAGGAAAAAAAATTAAAGCACTTAAAAAAGTCATTGGCGAAAAAGAAATAAACATTGCTGGTGAAGTTGTTGGAATTGCACTAGTAATGCTTGGTATAAAGTATGGTACTACAGTTGGTCCAAACATTGACAAGATAATTCAAGCTGGACCAGCATTCATTGCTCAAGAGTTTGGTCATATACTTGCACCAATCGTTGCATTACCTCTTGCATTAATATTTGGGATGAAAAGAGAAGCCGTTGGAGCTACTGCAAGTATAAGCCGTGAACCTTCTCTAGGAGTTATATCAGAGAAGTATGGGATAAACTCTCCAGAAGGTAGTGGTGTACTTGGTACATACTTGATGGGTACAGTTCTTGGTACTATATACTTTAGTGTACTAGGTTCAATATCTATTTATAGTGGTCTTCATCCATATGCTTTGGGAATGGCCTGTGGTGTTGGTAGTGGAAGTATGATGACAGCTGCTGCTGGTTCATTATCTACCATGGTAGCACCTGAAATGGCAGATACAATACTTGCTTATGCTGCAACAAGCAATATGATGTCTAGTATAACAGGAATTATATTCTTAGTTTTTGTATCCTTACCATTTACTAATTTTATGTATAAGATTTTAGAACCTAAATTTTCGAGAAATAAAAAGACTAAAGAAATCGAAACTACAGAAGGAGAGTGTTAATAAATGTTTGCTAATTTAAATTTAAAGAAAAGTTCATATCAATTATTGGTTATGTCTGTTATTGGAGTTATAATTCTTATAGGACAAAGAATTAGCGTTGGTACATCTATAGTTACAGCTCTTCCTGGTATGGTGATGCTAATATTAGCTGCTATGGCTGCTATGATTATAAAAGATTTATTTCCTAAATCAATCTTTCCAGCTTTTGGATTTGCAACTATAATAGGTCTTTTACTTAGTATGCCATATAGTCCAACATCTGAAGTATTCTTAACTAATACTAATAATATCAACTTTATGGCTATAACTACTCCACTACTAGCTTTTGCAGGAATTTCTGTTGGAAACAAAATAGAAGCTTTAAAAGAAATGTCATGGAAAATAGTTATAATCTCACTTATTGTATTTACAACTATATTCTTCGCATGTGCGAGTATAGCTCATATAGTTTTAAGTATTCAAGGTAAAATATAGGAGGAATTTATTATGAATAAAGAACAATTAAAATCTCTAGTAATAAAAACTATAGATGAAAATAGAGAAAAAATATTAAAAATAGGTCAAGGAATATACAAAAACCCAGAATATGGATATAAGGAATTTAAAACTACAGAAGCTGTTTCAAACTTTTTTGAGCAAGAATTAAATTTGTCTGTAGAAAAAAATATAGCAGTTACAGGATGTAAAGCAAATGCAAATTCTAGTAAAGAAGGTCCTCATATATCTATACTTGGAGAATTGGATGGTATATCATGTAAAGAGCATAAAGATGCTAATGAAATAGGTGCTTCTCATACTTGTGGACATAATATTCAAATAGCTGGAATGTTAGGTGCTGCTGTTGGTTTAGTAAAAAGTGGCGTTTTAGAACATTTAGATGGTAAAGTATCTTTTATGGCTACTCCTGCTGAAGAATTTATTGAGTTGGAATACAGAGAGCAATTAAAAAAAGAAGGAAAAATAACTTATTTTGGTGGAAAACAAGAATTAATAAAAAAAGGTTATTTTGATGATATAGACATATCTATGATGTTTCACGCTTCTGATTTAGGAGAAGATAAGGCTCTAGTTGGTCCTGAGAGTAATGGATTTGTTGGAAAAAAAGTTAAATTTATAGGTAAAGAATCTCATGCTGGTTCTGCTCCACATGATGGAATAAATGCTTTAAATGCAGCAATGCTTGCTATAAACAACGTGAATGCACTTAGAGAAACTTTTAAAGAGTCTGAAAGAGTTAGATTCCACCCTATCATTACAAAAGGTGGAGATATAGTAAATGTCGTTCCTGCTGATGTTCATATGGAATCATATGTTAGAGCTAGAACTATAAATGGTATGATTGATGCTAATGAAAGAATAAATAAGGCGTTGATGGCTGGTGGAATGGCAGTTGGAGCTAATGTTGAAATAACTGAGATTCCTGGCTATCTTCCAATATTACGATACAAAAATCTTGATAATTTATTTAGAAACAATCTTGAAGATTTAGGTCTAAAAGGAAAAGTTATTGATGGTGGAGACTTTACAGGCTCTTTTGATTTTGGAGATGTATCTCATATAATGCCTACTCTTCACCCTATGATTGGTGGTGTAAAAGGAGCTCTTCATACAAGAGATTTTGAAATAGTTGATGAAGATTTAGCGTACATAATTCCTGCCAAAGCAATGGCATTTACAGTTGTAGACCTTCTTTTTGATAATGCTAAAGATGCTAAGGATATATTAGATGCCTTTACTCCAGTTATGACTAAAGAGGAATATCTAACATTCCTAGAAAAACATGATAAAACTTTATAGGTCTATTTTTATAATACAAAAGATGGTATATGCTAAGTTATACCATCTTTTTTTATATTTTATTTTTGTAATACCTCACTCCTATCCTTTTAACTTTCCTATAAAATCAGTGTCATAATGCAGAAACTAAAATAAAAAATATTATTCTTAATAAAACCAATAACTTAATCTTCCACTAGATTTTTATAAAATTTTGTTTTAAAATTAATTTTAAAGGCTATATACCATACAGATATATTAAATACAATTCGGCATTAATCTACTTAAAACATATTTAATTATCACTATTTCTCCAGAAAATTCAGAAAACTACATTGACATAAAAAAAAGTTTATTTTATACTTTTTTTAGGACGTATTGTGGACACGTCTTAAATCGATAACCCGAATTTACATTATAAATCAGACCACAATACTTATTTTTTAATTATATTTTTAAACATTAGGGAGGATATTATGAATGATAACGTAGTTAAGAAGAAAAACTTTTTTGACAGAACATTAAACAGAATAGAAACTGTTGGTAATAAACTACCAGACCCAGTTACAATATTTTTAGGATTATGTGTACTTTTACTTATACTATCTAGTGTAGTTGGCTCTATGGGTATCTCAGTAGTTCATCCTGGTACAGGCGAAACTATAACGGCTGTAAATTTATTGACTGTAGAACAACTTCAAATTCTTTTAGGAAATATAGTTAGTAATTTCCAAGGCTTTGCTCCTTTGGGTCTAGTTTTAGTAACTATGATAGGTGCTGGTGTATGTGACAAAACAGGACTTATGACAGCAACAATCAAAGCATCAGTAAGCAAGATTCCTAAAACAAGAGTAACTCTTGTTGTAATGACTATAGGTATGCTTGCCAATATAGCTTCAGATGCAGGTACAATACTATTTCCACCATTAGCTGCACTTGTATATCTTGGTGTTGGCAGACATCCACTTATAGGTTTATTTTCTGGATATGCAGCAGTCTGTCTAGGATTTGCAGCAAACATTATGATAAGTGTAAATGATATACTTGCTGCAAGTTTTACAGTTCCAGCAGCTCAAATGATTGATTCTGGATTTCAAGCCAATGCAACAATGAACTTATTTTTTATGATAGCATCAACTTTTGTTCTAATACTTTTGGCAACATGGGTAACAGAAAAAATTGTAGCTCCTAGATTTGGTAAATATGAAGGAGATGCAGAACTAGATGTTGATGGAAGTCTTAGTAATGTAGAAAAGAAAGGGCTTAAAAAAGCTGGTATAAGTATATTAATATACGTAGCTATCATAATAGCTCTTAGTGTAATCGGCAAAAAACCATTCTTAGCTGACCCAGAAACAGGAGATTTACTATCAAACAATGCTCCTCTTATGAAAGGTATGGTACCTATAATAGCACTAGCATTTTTTATACCTGGTGTTGTATACGGAAAAGCTATAGGTAAGATAAAGAAGGATAAGGATGTTGTCTCTATAATGGCTAGTGCAATGAGTGATATGGGTGGATATATAATACTAGCATTTGCTGCTTCACAATTTTTACAATTATTCACAAATAGTAATTTAGGTCTGATACTAGCTGTAAAAGGTGGAGAGTTTTTAAAATCAGCAGGAATAAATGGACCTTTATTATTGATAGGATTTATTATATTATCATGCTTTATAAATTTATTTATAGGCAGTGCATCTGCAAAATGGGCTATTCTTGCACCTATATTTGTACCAATGTTTATGATGGTTGGATATAATCCAGCACTTACTCAAATGGCTTATCGTATAGGTGATTGTATCACAAATCCGCTTAGCCCATTATTTCCGTACTTCCCTATTATACTAGCATTCACAAGAAAATACGATAAAGATGCTGGTATGGGTACTGTAATTGCTAATATGATACCATACTCTATATCATTCTTAATAGTGTGGACTATACTATTAATATTATTTATGGTATTTAATATTCCACTAGGTCCTGGAATACTTCCTTCATATAGCATGTAATTTATTTAAATCTTTCTAAAAGGAGAAGTAGCTTATGTTAGATAAAAATAGACTTATAAATAATTTTATGGACATGGTTAGAATTGATAGCCCATCTAATCAAGAATTAGAAATGTCTAAGTGGCTAGTAAACTATTTAAAAGAAAGAAACATAGACGCCATTATAGATAATGCTGGTGAAAAATACGGCGGTAATACAGGTAATGTAATAGCCTATATAAAAGGTGAGGAAGGAAGTAGACCGCTTTGTTTGTGTGCACATATGGACCAAGTTCAACCTTGTTTAGGTGTAAAACCAGTACTAGATGGTAATGTAGTTAGAAGTGATGGAACTACTACACTTGGTGCAGATGATAAAGCTGGAATAGCTGCTATACTTGAAGCTTTAGAACATGTCATTACAGAAAAAATACCACATAGAAACATTTATCTTTGTTTTACAATCTGTGAGGAAGCTGGTATGCATGGTGTTAAAAACTTTAATCCTGACAACTTGCCTTGTAAAGATATTGTGATTTTAGATTCTGGTGGAGCTATTGGTTCGATAGCATATAAAGCACCTGCTCAACAATCCATAAAAATCTCTTTTCATGGAAAGAAAGCACATGCTGGTATAGAGCCTGAAAAAGGTATAAATGCTATATTGGTAGCCTCTCATGCAATAAGCAATATGCATATAGGTAGGATAGATTCATTGACCACTTCAAATATAGGTAAAATAGAAGGCGGTGGGGCTACAAACATAGTAACTGATAAGGTTACATTGACTGCTGAAATTAGGTCTCATATACCTGAAACTTTAGAGTATGAGCTTAATCATATGGAAAAATGTTGTAGCGATGCTGCATCTAAATTTAATACTACTTATACTTTTGAACATAATATGTCTTATCCTAGTTTTGAACTTAGTAGAGATAGTCATGTTTTCAAGTTAAGTGAAAAAGCAATAAGACAAGTTGGCATTGTTCCAAATCCAATGGTAATTGGTGGTGGAAGTGATGCAAATATATTAGCTAATCTTGGATATAATTGTGCTATATTAAGTCTAGGTATGTATGATGTTCACACAGTTAATGAATATGTAAATATAGATGAATTATATGATACTGCTAAAATAGTTTATCATATGATTAAATTATAAAAATAAAAACCTATGTATCTTCAACTTTATAAGTTATATCTTAAAAAGTTGTTTTACATAGGTTTTAGTATTTTGTATAATAATTTATTGTAGCATTTTATATAATAAATTATTGTAACATTTTATATAACAAACTTTAGTATTTTATATAATAATTTTTAGTACTTTATATAATAAATTATTGTAACATTTCATATAACAAACTTTAGTATTTTATATAATAATTTTTAGTGCTTTATATAATAATTTATTGCAACATTTCATATAACAAACTTTAGTATTTTATATAATAATTCTTAGTGCTTTATATAATAATTTATTGTAACATTTTATATAATAAACTTTAGTATTTTATATAATAATTCTTAGTGCTTTATATAATAATTTATTGTAACATTTTATATAATAAACTTTAGTATTTTATATAATAATTTTTAGTGCTTTATATAATAATTTATATAATATAATAATTTATGCAGTTTTATAAAATCTCTTAAAACAGGATTTCCGTAATATTTTTTGGTCTCCCTCCACCAATACTAGTCTCTTTTGCACAGATTCGACCTAAACCTGCACTCACTATTTTATTTAATATACGTCTTGCACTTCTTTCACTTACATTTAGATACTCTGCTAATTCTTTTGAATCATAAATCTTGCTTCTTCTATTTTCGCTTATAGCAATAAGTTTTGCAACTGATTCACAACTCATTCCAGTCCTTTTAGCTATTTCTATTAACTTCTCATCAGATAACATTAAAGAATAATTTAATTCATTTTCTGAAGCTAAAGGTCCTCTTATGTTTTCATCTTCATCTACTAAATATATACCAATTTCTTTTGAATCTATGGAGTGTCTTAATGCTTTATGTGCATTATTTTCAGCTTGATACGCAGTTACTCCAGTACCAATTCCTATACTAAGAGAAAAACCCATATCTTTTATCTCTCTCTTTAGTTTGAATAACTTGTCATAATTATACTCATTATCAGCTACCCCCTTATGAACAAATACAACATAATCATTTCTTCCAAGTAAAAATAAGGAACCTTGAATACTCCTCACATAGTTTACTATAAGCTTATCCATATCTGATTTTTTTATCATGTCAGAATAATAGTTATCTATCTTCTCTTTATAATCTATTAGACTCAATATTTCTACAGCAATTTGAGAAAATCTTGCCTTACTTAGAGCATATTCACTCTTTACTTTCTCATAACTTTCTTTGATTAATTGTATAGTAGCTTGTAAACGAAATACAGGATAACCTCTTTCTTTTAATTCATTATATACTGCACCAAAACCAGTTAACATTATATCTGTCTTATTTTCTTCAAATAATTTTATATGCCATTTTACAAGTTCAGACTCTCCTACTTCCAAAGAAAATGGATTACAAAATACACTCGTTGCCTTAATATCAAACTCTTTAAGTGCATCTTCCACAACATATCTATCAACTACATCTATACTGAATTTATCTAATTTTATATTTTCACTTTTTATTGCCCAAAATGCCTTCATTATACTCGTCCCACTTCTCGGTACAAATGAATGTGGCTTACTTATCTCATACTTAGATTTTATAAATTCATAAACTGCACATCCTGTAAATATAATAGCATCACATTCATCTTCACATTTAGAAATAACTTCTATTGTATCTACCACTTTTTCTCTTACATATATTTTAGTTTTTAAATCACTGTCTATCTGTTTTAAATCATCCTTTATCTTAAACCCAGAGTCTGAAGGACCTATAATACCCACTATCATAAACTTCGCTCCTAATCCATCAATATTATACTTTCTAAAAATTATATCCTCACTATCTTCTACTTTTATTTACCTACATAAAGTGCCTGCATAAAGTAAGTTCTCAAAATCATCACTTGGAATAGGCTTACAATAGTAATAACCTTGAATTACTACACAATCCAAACTCACTAAAAATTCAGCTTGCTCTTTTGTCTCTACACCTTCTGCCACTACATCCATATCTAAATCTTTTGCCATGGCTACAGTGTGCTTTAAAACTATTTTTTCTCTCTCTGTAATTCCTTCTTCATTAAAAAAACCACAATCTATCTTTAATGTATCAATATTAATATTTTTTAACATATTTAATGAAGAATATGCTGAACCAAAGTCATCCATATTTAAAACAATACCATCCATTCTAAGGTCAGCTATTACCTTAGTAAACAACTTTATATCTTTAATAAATAAACTTTCTGTAAGCTCTAATTCTAAAAAGGATTTTGGTATATTATACTTATTTATTAAATTTAAAACAATATCTCTAAAGTGTGGATTATGCAAATGTAATCTTGATACATTTACAGAGATAGGAACTGGTTCTTCACCCAAATCTATCCATTTTCTAATCAAAGAACATACTTGTTCCCATACATACATATCTAATCTGATAATAAACCCATTCTTCTCAAATAGTGAAATAAATTTAATTGGAGGCATTATACCTTTTTCTGGGTGAACCCATCTAACTAGTGCCTCCGCACCAATAATTTTATTTGTATTAAGATTATACTTAGGTTGTAAATATACATGAAATTGCCCATCTTCAAGTGCATATTCCATTTCTCTTTCCATCTGCTTTTCTTCAAGAGCATCATTTCTTATAGTATCATCATAAAACATATAATGGTTGATGCTCTGTTTCTTTACTTTTTTGTGAGCATACCCTGCCATTTCACAAGCATTTGTAACTGGAATATGGTTATCTAAAATTTTATAAATCCCAAAACATGGTACTAACATACATTCAAACTTTTTCATATTTAAGGTATTTGTAATCTTATAAATTACTTTATGAACATCTCTATCAGAATAACTTTCATAAAAAATGCAAAATACGTCTGCATACATACGACAACATATACCATTAGAACCAATGTTTTTTTGAATCAATTCTGCAATATATATTAAAGCTTTATCTCCTCCTCTAATGCCATAAATATCATTAATCACCTTGAACTTATCTATATCCATCATTATAATAGTATAGCGTTTGTCAGGATGCCTTTTAAGCAATAAACTTGTTTGTTCGCAAAAACTTTCATAATTGTATAATCCTGTTAATGTATCCCTTTGGTTTTTATGTATTTGCATAAGATAATCTATATTTTTAATAGCAACTAAAATATGTGTCTGTTTCTTGCCCAACTTATTTTTACTGCTAATCTTCAGTATATAAATTAATGCCCAATAATATTTTTTATCTATTCCCAAACGTCTATACTCAAAATTTAGTTCTAAATCGTCTTGTTCATTATTATTAAGACTATCAATAGATTTCAAAAATCTGTTACCATCAAATAATATTATATCATCAGGATGAATTAAATATTTTTTAATATATGAGAAAGTTTTCTCAAGATTCTCCTTTATAGGAAAACTAAAAATATTGCTCTCTGATTGATAAATTGGGGTAATTAAATTTGTATCCATACAAATAGACAAAATTATATCATATGTATTATAAGCTAGTTTTTTATAAGCCTTAGAATATCCTTCTATCATTAAATCGTCAAAATACACCTTATTATCTAAATCTCCATGTTTAAACAAAATATTACTCTTCAAATCATTTAAATCACTAATTACATCTATTTCATTATTTCTAAGTTTGGTCTTATTATAGTATCTTTTCTTATCTTGGTACATTCTCTCATCTGCAACTTTAATCAATTTCTCTATATCAATATCATCTTCACTCCAAACGCTTCCTACTGCTGCACCATATAACATGTTATCTTTAAATTCTTCACTTAACCAAATTACTAATTCTTCAAATAGTTGTTTTGGGATATCTTCACATAATACAACAAACTCATCTCCTCCAATACGGTAAACATTATGAGAATGAAAGTATTTTTTTATTATTACACAGGCTGACATAATAGTAGAATCCCCATTAGCATGTCCAAAGTTATCATTAATGTCTTTTAATCCATTTATATCTATAAATACAACTCCTATAGATTTAACTTTGCATTTTTGAAAATTATCTATATACTTAATATATCTATTTCTATTATATGCACCAGTCAATAAGTCATAGTAACTCATATAATTTAATTTATTTTCTACTTTCCTCTTTTCCATCTCAGTTAATAAAAAATAAGATAGGGATGTCAAAAGAGAGGTGTCTCCAACAGCCTTATGTGGATTATCAACTCCAATAAATCCTATTATTTTATCATTTTGTTTTAATGAAGATGCCATTAAACTTTTAATTTTTTGAGGTTTTAAAATTTCATATTCTATTGGATATATTTCCTTTATATTTTCTATATTGTGAATTATCACAAAACCTTTTTGCTCAAACAACAAAAACCAATTTTTTAATTCTTTAATATCAAGATTTCTTAGTGACTGTTTTTGTTCATCAATACCTTCATCACACCATTCATATGTATTAGTTATTTTTTTTCTATCTTCTGATACTTCAAAAACATATGCTCTATCAGCTTTATGAAATTTGCCAATATTGCTTAATACAATATTTACAGCATCAGAAAAATTGGATTCTGTTATAAGATGTTTAATACATCCAACTAATAACTCTTTTATCTCTAATTTCTCTGCTATTGATTTACTTACATTTTCTTTTTCTGTAATATCAAGAGCTATTTCTAATCGTGCATATTTTCCTTCCCACTTAATTAACTTATCTTTTAATATAAAATGTCTATTTGTCCGAATATTTGTATTTTCCCATATGTAATATTCATCTTCTTTTAAAATAGAATTCGTACAAAATTCACAAGGAGTATCTTTCCCTTGTAATGCTTCATAGCATTTTCTATGAGAGATATCATCAAGACCCATTATCTTTTTCCCAATTTTATTAATATATAAAAGCTCATACGTCTCCAAAGAAGAAACATATACAATTTCATCCAACTCATCTATTAAATTTATTATATCCATTTATATCTCTCCTTTTATCTAGATTGAAATTTTGAAGCTTTTAAAATTTTGATATGTATTTGGCAATGATATTATGTTTTTTTATATCTGAAAATATCATTTTAATAGCTTTATATTTTTTAACCAATATTTTTCATCATTATATCAATCATAGGTTTCATCATTATATCAATCATAGGATAGAGTTTTGCAATACTTAATTTAGTATATCTATAATTATGATATTAGATATTTGTAATTCCTAATCATATAAACGACAAATATCTCTATCAATTAAGTATTTCAATTATATAGAAAGATAAGACCTTATTAATTTAAAAATATAAAACTATTATATATTAAAATTTCTTCAATAATAATAAACTATTTAGATTATTTTTTGATATATTAATAATAGCACAAAGACTAACGTAAAAAGATATAAAGGCAATTTTTTATGTCAAAAAAAGTCTAAACCTTGATTATCTGCTATAATAAAATCTCTATTGTTAGTTTTATAAATGTAGATAACTCATTTTCATACTTATTTACTACAAATAAATACAATTCTTCTTTATGGTGTAAAACAACATAATATTACCAATAAAACTATTTTCAATACTTTTATCATTTTTAAAATGTAAAATATATATTATCCTATGAAAAATTTATTTTAAAAATAAAAATAGCTATGTAAATTTAAGATGATATTGTCTCAAAATGAACCTTTTAGTTCATGAAGCACTCTTTTTTGTATAAAATCAAATATATTTTCATCATTTCAACAATGAAAAAGAGGCTTATCTCTCTATTTTGAGACAACCTCTTTTATTGTAGAATATACATAGTTATTTCTATTAGGTTTAAAGTACTTATATCTTCTCATATAATAAATAATTTCTATCTGATTACTACTCATCTGCCATACGATAACCTACTCCAACCTCAGTCAAAATATATTCTGGCTGAGCAGGATTCTTTTCAATTTTTCTTCTTATACTTGCCATAAAAACTCTAAGCGACTGGTTTTCACTTTCATAGTAATTTCCCCAAACTTTATCTATTATGAATTTATGAGTTAAGACTCTTCCAGAGTATTTAGACATCAACTCAATAATCTTATATTCAATTGGAGTTAAATGTATTTCTTCATCATTAATTGACACAATATGATTTTCATAATCTATCTTTAGATTTTTTACCTCAAAAGACTTTGGAGCATCATTGTTTATATTGTCTTGTTGAACTTTATTTCTAAGTGCTACACGTATCCTAGCTAAAAGCTCTGTTACACTAAAAGGTTTAGTCAAATAATCATCTGCTCCTCCATCTAAAGCCTCAACCTTATCCCTCTCATGCTCCCTTGCTGAAACAACAATTATTTTATTAGTTTTGGCACACGCTCTAACTCGTCCTATTACCTCAATTCCATCAATATCTGGTAGCCCTAAATCCAAAATTATTAAATCTGGGTCAAGAGAATGTATAAGTGATATAGCCGTTCCTCCATTATCCGTCTCTACACACCTATAATTCTGAGTTTCAAGAGATACTTTTATAAATTTACAAATTGGTTTGTCATCTTCTACAATTAGAACTAATGGCTTTATTTCCACTTGTCTTTCGCCTCCTTCTCATATATAGGTATACTAAATCTAAACGTAGCTCCTCCAGAAGGATTATTAAAGGCGACAATTTCTCCACCATGAGCTTCTACTATAGATTTACATATCTCTAATCCAAGACCAATACCTCTTCTTTCAAGATTTCTATACTTATTCTTAGTATAAAATCTATTAAAAATATTCCCGATATCTCCATTTGGTATTCCTTTTCCATTATCTGCAACTTCAAATAGTACTTGCTTTGATTCTTTTTTTACAGTTAGTTCTATTTTAGAATTCTTAGGTGTATGCCTTATAGCATTATCAATTAAGTTTACTAAAACTTGCTCTATTAATAATACATCCACATGAACTATTATTATCTCATCTGGAATATTGGTTTGTATATCTCTGCTATTGGCAAACTTTTTGACTCTTAATATGGATTCAGCTATTATTTCATCAACAACCTCTGGTCGTTTTTCAATATCCAATTTTCCTTCGTCTATCCTGGCCATACTAAGTATATTCTCAACAGAATGAGTTAACCAACTCGTATCTTCATATATATTTTTTAATAATTCTACTCTAGTTTCTTTATCTATCACATCATCATTTTCAAGTATGGTTGAAGATGAACCCAATATACTTGTAAGTGGAGTTCTTAAATCATGAGAGATTGACCTAAGTAAGTTTCCTCTTAATCGTTCCCTCTCTGCCTCGAGATTTGCTTTTTTATTCTTTTCAAATAAATTTTCTCTATCAATTGCCAACGCAACCTGTGTTGAAACTGCTTCTAATAGTATCTTTTCATTTTCTGTAATAATATCTATTTTAAAACATGCAATACCTATAACACCAAGAACATTTGATTCTTGACCTTTTATAGGAAAATAATATGCACTGCTATTTTTACAATATTTTGTCCCAATTCCAACTGGATTACCTGTCCTAAAAGCTTCTTTTATAGCTTCCTTTTCTAATACTGAATGGAATATATTCTCGCTTCCATCATTGTTACAAATATAAATACTTGGCTTACCTAGATTATTGTTATCATCTGCAATAGTCACTATAACAGTTCTACTTAATATATTCACTAAATTAGACCCACAGAATTCAATAATTTGATTTTTATTTTTTGCTTTAAGCAACGTTTTGTTATTCTCATAAAGTAATCTTATCATTTTTTCTCTTTTATGAGAAAGTCTTACTTCTCTTTTTATCCTAGAAGTTAAAGTACTTGTTATAATTGCTACCATCAGCATAATACAAAAAGTTATAGGATAATCTTTTCTATAAGCTAAAAAAGTATATAATGGATGTGTAAAGAAAAAATTAAATGATAGAACTCCTATTACTGAAGAAAGTATTCCAAAAAAATATCCATATGTTATACTTGTAGCAAATAATACACCTAATATGTATACTAGTATAATATTAGATTCATTAAAACCTACTTTTTCAAAAACTACTGATATTCCAGTAGCAATCATCATAACCAATATAGTTTTTATAAAGTCCTTAATAATTATATTTTTACTGAGATAGCCATCTTCATCATAATCGTACTCTTTTAAGTCTTCATGTTGTAGTCGTTCCTTTTTCATTTACTACAAATCCTCCTTATTATTACTGTTTAAATTGGCTCTATTGTATATAATACAATTTTATCATAATAAATTCAATCAATACATTTAATTAATGTACTTAAATTACTAAAAGGTGCTGTCTGAAAATAAATCTCTATTTCAAAACAGCACCTCTATATATTTAAATTACTAATTTAGTTTTTACATACTTAAATCATTAGTTTTATTCAATTTTATAAATTATAATATTTGATTTATGGAATATTCTTATCCAACAAGCATAAATATAAAGTGGGCACATATACCTGCACATAAACCACCTATTGTATGCGAAAGTATCGCTTTACCAGCTAATGGTCTTGCGTCTAAAGCATCCATCATACCTATGTGTGTACTTAAATATCCACTCCAACACATACCCATTGCTGTAAATACTGCTATATCATTAGGAGTTATAGCACCTGATTTTATAAATTCTGGTACTAAAGATATTGCTGCTCCAACAGCTCCTAATGCAGTTACAGGGAATGCTATTGCCTCTGGTGATGTGAATCCAAATAATGGTTCTATTATGAAGCTAATCTTATCACCAATAGCAGGTAATAATTTTATACCTTCATATGCAGCTCCTGTGTAAACAGCTTGACCTGTAGCAGGGTCTGTAGATGGTCCAAAAGTCAATAACATAACTAATGTACAAACTACTAAAACTCCTGGTATTATAGCCATACCCATTTCAACACCTAGCTTACCACCTTCAAGTATAGCATCCAATGTTCTTTGGAACACATTACCATCTCTTATTTCTCTAAACTCTTCAAGTTTTGCACCTTTATCATTTATTTGCTTTTCAGTATCATTTTTAGGGTCATAATTATAATACTTTTTAGTAAAAGTCAACATAATTCTAACACTAATAATACTACCTATTATTGCCCCAACGTTACCTATTATAGCTGGTAGTACATATTCTTTACCTTGAGCTATCATAAAAGTTGTTACAATAAGTCCCATACCAAAGGCTGTTCCTAAATTACATAAAGCAGGTACTTGATGCTTCTTAAAATATTGTGTAAATGTTTTGTCTTTAGCAAATGGTATAATAGCTGGATTATCAGATAAATATGTTGCAACTACTCCTGCTATACTAGCACCAGGTAAGCCCCATATAGGTCTCATAAGCCCCTTAAATATCTTATTAACTAAAGATATTACTCCAAACTCTGAAAGCAATGCACTAAGTGCGCCTGCAAGAACTGCCATTGCCATTATTAAAAATACTGTGTCTAATAAAAGCGCATGGGCTGTACTCATTATTACTTTAAACATCATTCCTGCACCCATGATGCTTCCTACATATCCAAATCCTATTGCCAATAGTACAATAAATACGAAGGTTTCCATACTTACTGCCTTGACTCTTCTCTTATCCGACAGCTTTTCCATCTTGAAATCTTCCCCCTTTTAATTTTAAATTAAGGTTCTTAATATTGGTACAAATTTTTTAATACAAACTGTGTTCTAAAACTTACACCCGTAATGCAAGTTGTCAGTTTTTTGAAATAAAAAAAATCACGTTTATAGAATAAGAATATCTTATTTGGATACTCTTATTCTATTTTATGTTATTATATTATCATCCTTTTGTTTAAAAGTCAATTTTTTCTATTTTTGTTGTTTAATTTTATTTATACTATTTTTATATTTTTCATTTTCTTTTATTTTTGTAATCACTCCGTATAAGTTGACTTTTCTAAATACAGTAGTTATAAATACTAATCCCAATGCAATTGAGCTTGCACATGATAATGTACTCACACCATATTCTACCGCTTTAATATAATTATTAGTTAAGACAGAATACATAGTATTATATATTCCATAACCAGGTACTAACATTATTAAACAACAAACACTCAATGTAGTCGCTGGGGTCATATAAATTCTAGCACATAACTCACAATATATTGCAAAACAAACTGTAGCTATAAAAAAACATAGGTTTTCTGTTACCCCCATATTTAAACAAAATTTATACGAAAACCAAGCTATACTTCCACCTATTCCTGCCAGTATTAAATTCTTTCCTTTCATATTAAATAAAACTCCAAAGCTTAAGGCTGTAAAAAAAGCTGCTATTACTTCTATAAACAAATGCACTTATATCCCCCCTAACTTGAAGTACAATCCAAGTACCAAGAACATTCCTACTGCTATAGATACACCTATAAAAAATACTTCTGCTAATTTTGCAAGACCAGAAATTAATTGTCCATCTAGCAAATCTCTTAATGCGTTAGTCAAAGCTAACCCAGGAACTAAGAGCATTATTGCTCCTGCTATTAGGTGGTCTAGCGTCTTTATGAATCCGAGCTTCAAAATTACAATCGAACAAGAAGCTATAAGAACTGCTCCGATTGCATTTACAAAAAAGTCATTAAGCGAGGATTTACTTAAGTACATAATAACAAACTTAGTCAGAATCCCCACAGTAAATGCAGCTATAAATTCTTCCACATTTCCGCCAAATAATATCGAAAAAGTTGCTGCTGCAATACCTGCAAAAAATATTGTCATTAAATCCGAGTAATAGTTATCTTCACTTATCTCATCTAAAATTTTCTCACATAATTCAATATCTAAATTATTTATACTTATTGCTCTTGATAGTGAGTTAACTTCATGAACCAAGTTTAAGTCTACTCTTCTTGAGCTTATTCTTTTAATTGCTGAATATAATTTCCCATCTACAAACACAGATGCCATTACGGCCGTCGGAGTCGCAAATACGTCTACATGTTCTATTCCAAAAGATTGACATATTCTAGTTATCGTTTCTTCAACTCTATAAGTTTCTCCTCCGCTTTGCAACATAGCTTTACCTGCATTTGAGGAAAAGTTTAAAATTCTATCTATATCCACAAAACATATCTCCCATTCTTTTATATTGTTATTCATATTTTATTACAAGTCTTTTATAATGTTGTTCATATTTTATTACAAGATGTTGTTTATTTAAAATATTTTAAATAATTCACTATCCAATATTTACATTTTATGAAAAAACTTGTTTTTTATGTTTGTCAAAATTGGATTTTAAGCTTGTTTACACCATAAAATGGCTGAATTAATATTTGACAAACACTTTCAACCATTTATATAATCTTTTAAATTGTATAACTTTTTATTCAAATAAAGTTATATCTTTTTTAATTTTTTATCTTGGCTCTTTAAGTTTTACAATAACTTAATATTTATATATCTACAGTATAAAACGTAATTTTTATGATGCAAAACATAATTCGTAAGTGTATATATGTATTAAATGTATATATGTAAATTATTCTTAAACTGTATCAGTTTTTTCATATCTCTTCATATATATCGACCATACATCAATTTATCGACCATACATCAATAAATGATACTACATATATTGAAATATATTGAAAAACTTATATTTCCTTATGTAACAACATAATATTCTACTTAAATCTATAAAAATCTATATCTAATATAATGCAACTCTTATTTTAGCACCATCTATTACACAAAACAACATATTAAAAAGTAAAATGCAAAATATCCACTATAAACCTTATTTTAATACTAAATATATATTATAATATATTTAATATAACTTAAATATAGTTTAAATATAAAGAAAGGAGACAGTATATGCTAAGAAAAGATAAAGTTCTATTATCACTACATAAATTATGTGAAAATATAACTTTAAAAGACCTTCAGTCAGAGAAAACTGGATTTACTACAATAGAAATTGCTAACCATTCATCTCTTGATAGAAGTAATACCAGTAAAGAATTAAATAGCCTATATAATGAAAAAAAAGTTATAAAAATACATGGCAAACCAATTTTATTTCTACATGCTGGTATTATAGAAAATTTAATTGGTCGTATTTTAAACAGTGATGAATTTTCTATAAGTAATTGTAATGAACTACTTAAATCAAGCCAAAATGACTCAGAAAATATTTTTTCAACATTACTTGGACATGATTCTAGCCTTAAGCTACCTATAGAAAAAGCTAAATCTGCTATACTCTATCCTCCAAAAGGTCTTAATACATTACTCATAGGACCTACTGGTGTTGGAAAAAGCACATTTGCCGAAACAATGTATAAATATGCTGTAGAAAGTAGAGTCTTTTCTTCTGAAAGCAAATTCGTAGTATTTAACTGTGCTGAATATGCAGAGAATGCTAACTTACTATTAAGCAATTTATTTGGATACGTTAAAGGTTCTTTTACTGGTGCTAATAAGGATAAATTCGGGATAGTTGCACAGGCTAATGGAGGTATATTATTCTTAGATGAAATACACAGATTACCACCAGAAGGTCAAGAGATGCTTTTTCTTTTGATGGACAAGGGCATATACAGACGATTAGGAGAATCCGACATAGTACACAAAGCTACTGTTTTTATTGTGTGTGCCACAACAGAAGATATACATTCTTCCCTACTTGGGACTTTTTTAAGAAGAATCCCTGTTACAATAAACCTACCTGCTTTACAGGATAGGTCCTTAAAAGAAAGATTATCTCTTATTAAATACTTCTTTATTATAGAGTCAAAATACACCAATGCAACTATAAGAGTTCACAAAGATGTAATTAAATCACTACTCCTTTATGATTGTTTTGGTAATATAGGTCAGCTTAAATCTGACATACAACTTATGAGTGCAAGAGCCTTTTTAAATTACAAGACTGGGCTTAAGGATAATATAGAAATAGATTTGTCTCTTGTCCCTGATTACATCTATACTGGTCTTTTAAAATTAAATGAAAATCGTAGTAATCTAAATAAATTATCAGAACTTGATTATATGCTTTTTTATGAATTTAATGGTAACAACTTAGAAGTTGAATATACAAAAGAACTATCTAAATACAATATAGATACACAAGACAATGGATTCAAGTACTCTACAGAGATTCCTTATCTGGAAAATGATATAAGGAGTATGTTTATAAATTACATGGAAAAATACTCTACAAAATTACTTTCGCTATCTTCAGTAACCCATTCTGATTATACAAGTAATGAAATTTTTAAAGTAATCAACCCAAAGATATACTATGCTGTTGAACATTCTTTAAAAGAGGCTGAAAAAATATCGAGAAACAAATATACAAAACAAACTTATATTGCTCTTTCAATGCATATAAGTGCACTTATAGAAAATATAAATCAAGACACATATAATCCTAAGTACAATTTATATAATGATAAAATTTTCTTAGATAAAGATTTAAATATAGCTAAAATAGTTTTAAGTATAATTGAAAATGACTTGCAAACATCTTTACCTAAGGATGAGGTAAAATTTATATCTATGTTCCTAAATAGCACGTATCTTGAACCAGATAATCAATCTGAAAGTATAGGGGTCATAATACTTGCTCATGGAAATTCAACAGCAAGCAGTATGTGTGATGTAGCAAATTCATTACTTGGTACGAACCACTGTAATGCAATTGACATGCCTCTTGATGTAAAGGTAAGTACTATACTTGATAAAGCTATAGAATTGGTAAAAGAATGTGACGAAGGTAAGGGTGTACTTCTTTTAACAGATATGGGCTCTCTTATAGCTTTTGGAGAACTTATTTCAGAAAAAACAAAAATTAAAACTCGTTCGATTGAAATGGTGTCTACTCCAATAGTTTTAGAGGCAGTAAGAAAAAGCACACTACCAGAAATGACTTTGGATGAATTAGCTAACTCCTTAAGCTCTTTAAATCCATACATTGGACGAGCAGCAATTGATTCAACAGAAATAAACTATCCTGAAAAGTCAAGAGAGTATGTAATAATAACTACTTGTATAACAGGTTATGGTTCAGCTATGAAAGTAGCAGACTTTATAAATTCTTCACTTAAAAGTATTAATAAATACAATATTAATTTAGTTCCTCATAATATAGAAAGTTTTAAAATGTATAAGAATAAATTTAGTAATACTAAAATTCTGGCAGTTGTTGGAAGTGTAGATTTTAATGTAGCCAACACCCCTTTTATACACATAGAAGAACTACTAAATGGATATGGCCTAGATATGCTAAATAAAATAATAGAAGGTACATTCAATGCCAATAGTATTACAAATATAAAAGAAACAAATCTATCATACAACAGTTTAATAATAAACTTTATGACCCAAAACTTAGAACTTTTGGACTCTGTTAAATTATTCAACTATGTCAATTCTTCCTTATTTACAATAATAGAATTAATAGATGAAGACTTAAAGAGCAAATTTAAGCTAGGATATATACTACATTGCTCTTTTATGATAGAAAGATGTTTTAAAAATACAACTTTTCCATATAATAACATTACTGAATTAATTAGTAAAAATCATGAACTATATAGTTTAATACGTGAAGCCTTTAAGCCAACAGAAGCTTATTTTAATATTCTGATACCAGACGAAGAAATTGCTTATATAATAGACATGATTAATGAGTATCTAAATAAATAAAATTTATAGCACTTATTTTGTGCATGTCGATTAATATATGAAATGGAGGACGAGATTTTGAAAGGAAAAATAAAACAGTTAACAATACTTGCATTAATTTTTATATTTATAACTCCTGTATTTGCATTTGCAGATACTCCACCAGTACCAAACTCTTCAAGAGCAGCACTACTTATAGACCAGGAAACTAAAAGAATATTATTTGAAAAAAACAGTGATGAAAAAATGCCTTTAGCAAGTTTAAGTAAAATGATGACCTTTTTATTGGCAATAGAAGCAGTTGATAAGAATCAAGTAAAAGAGACTGATATGGTGAAAATAGACAAGTCTACAGCTTCAGTAGGAGGTTCTACTTGTAAACTTAAAGATGGTGATGAAATATCTCTAGGAGAGCTTATGCAAGGTCTTATGCTAGTATCTGGAAATGATGCTGCTATAGCTATAGCTAAACATATTGGTAAAACTGAAAAGAATTTTGTAAATATGATGAATAATAAAGCTGAAGAAATAGGAATGATTGATACGTATTATTTTAATCCAAATGGGCTTCCTATATATACTGACCCAGAGCATAAAGAGCCTCCTATTGAGAATATATCAACAGCTCATGATATAGTCGCACTTGGAAAGTATATGTATGACCATTATGAAAATCAAGTTACTAGAATAACTACTATGCAAGTATACAATGACACAAAAAAAGATTTTACACATTATAACACAAATCCCCTACTTGTTTCAGTACCTGGTGTTGACGGAATAAAGACAGGCTATACAGATAATGCTGGATATTGTCTTGCATTTTCTATGATGGTACCTAAAGATGCTAAAAACGAAAGAAATCATAGATTGATAGGTGTTGTACTTGGTGATGGCAATAAGAAAAATAGAATTTCCTCTTCTTCTAGTTTATTGAAGTATGGTAAAGATAATTTCCATTCTAAAAAGATAGCCCATAAAGGAGACATTATAGAAACTCCTTGTGTTGATGGTATTGATGATTTTAAGATAACGGTTAAGGTTGATAAAGATTTGTATGGTGTTGTTTCAGATAACGAGAATATCAATCCTAAGGTAGTGTTTAAAAATATGAATTATCCTATTCATAAGGGAGATATTGTTGGTGTTGCAAAGTATTATAATGATTCTGGTAAGTTTGTTGGAAGTGTTGATGTGAGAAGTGAGAGTAATATAGGATGTATTCCTTTGAAAGATAAGATTAAGATTAAGGTTACTAAGATAAATAGAAAGCTTGAAGTTAAAAATTCTGTTTGTTTTAAGGCTTAATATCGAAAAATTAGATGAGATTAATGGAAACCCTGCTTTATAGTGGGGTTTTTTGTTTTATACAAAAAATTAAAATAGTGGCAACAATTGAGGATGTGAGGGAGAGTTGCCACTATTTTGTATAGGGTATTATTATATTATGTTTTTAAGCTAGTTTTACTATCTTTTATGTTTATATAATAACTCTTGGATGTGAATTTAATTGATAATTCATATGAAAATTATGTGAAGTTTTGGTTAATTTGAAAATATACATAGATTTATGTTTATTTATAATAACTCTTGTACAGCTTTTAACATATTTTTAATTCTAAATAAATTGTTATTAATAATTTTTTTCATCTATTTTACCATCTTTTATAGTTATAATTCTATCAGCTGTCTTTGCAATATTATCATTATGAGTTATCATAACTAGCGTTTGTCTGTACTCTTTAACACACCATTCAAGCATATTCATAACTTCATTTGTAGTCTTACTATCTAAGTTACCAGTAGGTTCATCTGCAAATATTACTGATGGTCTATTGGCTAAAGCTCTAGCTATTGCAACTCTTTGTTGTTGACCTCCTGATAGTTCATTAGGATATTTCTTTATTTGTTTTTCAATCCCCAACTTATTAATTAATTCCATAACATATTCTTTGTCTTCTTTCTTCCCATCAAGCAACACAGGAAGTACTATATTATCATATACATCTATAACTGGTATTAAATTGTAGCTTTGAAATATGAAGCCAAATTCCTGTCTTCTTATTTCAGACAGCTTATTATCATTTAATGTATATAAATCTACATCATCTAAGTATACATTCCCTAAAGTTGGCTTGTCTAATCCTGCAACACAGTGAAGTAGTGTACTTTTACCAGAACCACTTGCACCTACAATAGCTGTAAATTTATGTGGCTCTATATCTAAATCAATACCATCAAGAGCTCTAACTTCATTCTCATATTTTCCATATATTTTTTTTAAATCTTTTACCTTAAGTATTTTCATAATGTATCTCCATTCCCATTCAAAAATATATATTTTTAAATTAAAATTTTTGTAGATAAATTCTACTACCATATCTAAATCCTCTAATTGATATAAATATACTCCTTTGTAGTCAATACAAATATTAAACTCTTTATTTAAAATAGTTAAAAAATTATATACATTATAATTTCCAATACATATAAAGTTGTTAAATAAATTAAATTAGCAATTTTATTCATTTTCTTTTATACCACTTACTATACTAAGTTTATTTATCATTCTATTAGAAAAGTAAACTGCAATTACACAAACGAAAACAGATATTAATCCAAATATTAAAATCTCAAATATTGGAATTTCAAATTTAATAGAACTGTTTATACCGTATATCTGTTGATTAAGTTTATTAGTTTCGGAAACCATTTTATAATAATTGAAACTAGATATGATTCCCGCCACAATCATACTTAATATTCCATATACTATATTTTCTTTTATTAACATTCTTTTTACATTTTTCTTGGACATTCCTACTGCTCTAAACGTACATATCTCACTTAGTCTTACAATTATATTTGATCTGACTATAAAAATAATATTTATGGACGATATTAATAAAACTCCAAACACACAAATCATTGCTAGTTTATATGAAGAATCATTATAATGGTCTCCAAAATGATTACGTACATATCTTCCCTCTATATCTGAAAACCCATTTTTTTCTATCATATTATTTATGTCCTTTATTACTTTTTTATCTGTTCCTTTTTTTATCTTCACAAAAACTTTATTATAATCACTTATCCCTGTTAATTCTTTTAAATCCTTTTCATTGAATATCATTTGAATTCCACCTGATTGAGATTCTCCATCTTGCTCTGATATATAACTATTTTTCATTATTCCAGCTATTCTTACTTTTGTATTTATGTATGTATACTCTCCATTTTTATATACAGGAATTTTTATATCTATTAAGTCTCCTACTTTAGGTGATTTTATAATCTGAGTATTATTTGACAATTCAATTCTAGAGTAAAAATTATTTACCAATAAAACATTTTTATAATCATCATCTGTATAATTATAAATATTTTTACCTTTATCTATATACTTACCTATATTATTTAATAGCTCTTTATTGTAACCCCTAATTAAAACTGTAGATTCATTATCGTTATTTATTTCAGTTCTTTTTAACTCGTCCAAATAACTTTTTTCTAAGTCAGCATTTCTTAGATATCCTTTTAAATAAATATTAGGTTCAATATCTGTTACATCGTTAACAGCTTTTATTTCATTTAATAAAGAATTATCATATTTAGAAAATGTATAATTTGCATTTATTGGTGAATATCCTAAATAAATATCAAAATTGCCATATGATTTACTTGTTATATTAGCCGAGTCTGACTCTTTTCCATATATGAATTTTGTAGAAGTTAGTCTACCTATAAATAAAACTCCACATAGTGATATCGTAATTATTATTATTATTGATGTAACCTTATTCCTAAATATATTTTTAAAAGCTATCTCATTTATAATTCCAACAACTTTTTTATGTAATTTTAACAACAAAAGCTTAGGAACATAATTTAACTTATCTGTCTTTTTTATAGCATCAATTATAGATAAATTTCCAGCTCTATATATAGGTACTACAGAAGCTAATATAACTGCTACAATTGACATGATGATAGATTCAACTATAGAATTTGTATTTATAGTTAATTCTGCACTTTTATCATATACAATCATAAGCCCTAAGTAAGAAAAAACTATACCTCCAAGTAAACCAATTACTATGCCCACGAGTAAAACTACAATACTCTGAATAAAAAATATACGTCTAATATTTTTCTTGCTGGCTCCAACTGCTCTAAGTAAACCAATTTGCTTGGTCATATCTAATATTATTATGTTAAACATGTTATATATTACCAATGTTGCACATAATAATGGTAATAATCTTTGCTTTATTGAGTAAGTTGTTGTTTTTGAAATATTTTTCATAGACATAGCCATACTTACTTCTGTATTTGGATAAAATTGATTACTTGTTAACTTATATTTTACCCCTAAATTCACTACTTTCTGAGTGTCTAAATCTTTTGTATTAAGTTTTAATGTCCCCATATGATTTATTAATTCAGATGGAACAATACCTTTACCATTATTTGAATATGTAAAAGCTCTTACCTTATATTCATTTAAACTTTCATAGTATTCATCAGATTTACTTAAAATACCAACTATTTTAAATTGCTTATCTTTACTATAAATAGAATTTTCATTATTTTTATTTATATACTCATTAACAATCTGAAAATCAATAGTTTGATTTAATTTGACATCTAATTCCATTTTGTCTAAAACTTTTTGTTCTATTACTAATTCATTAGAATTTCTAGGCTCTCTACCTCTAATTAACTTATATCTAGTAGAATCTAAAAAATCTTTATTGTAAGAGCATAAATTTAGAGATGCTCCATTATCTTTACTTACAATTTCTCCAAATTTAAGTACATCATTGAATTCTTTTATACCTTCTTCACTATTAAGTTTTTTTACTATATCGCTATTTACATCTTCATAAAAAGCATGATAATCTCCTGAGTTTTTGTATGCATGATTTATATCTGATTGACCTTGAGACTCATTAATAACACTTAATGAAAAAACTAGCATAACAGCAATCCCTATACTGAGTATTAATGATAAAGTTTTTCCTTTTTGTTTTTTTAAATACGACACTGCAAGTTTAATATTAATCACAATTAGAATCCTCCTTATTCATATTTACAGGAAAAACTCTATAACATATTTCATTCTAAAAAACACATCTAGTACTTTCACCATTCATATAAATTGACTAGTCTTTTTTAATATGTTACTGTCCCTTTTGGAGTTTTTCCTACAGAATGCTCCATACAGTCTATTAGCAACATTATTCTATAAATTATAAATTTTCTGTTTTTTTAGCATTGATTAGTAGCATCAATTCCACTAAATATCAATTGTTAATTTGCTATTTCTATATCACTCATTATGAATTTTCCCAGACTTACATTTTAAATTTTTTCATCTTTTACTTCGACTTTGTTACTATATTTTTCCAACTATTAACATTATAAAAATAAATATAAATAATATTTTTTCTTCTATTGTTTTATTAAGTACTATCACCCTTAAATCTTCTATGCTTAAAAGATAGCATACTCTATATCACTTTTCAATGCCATTGCTCCAACTGGGCATTTTAAAGTTCCAACTAGAATTAGTTTCTAGTTAATGGTATATAAATAGTAACTATAAACTTATTTTTATCTGAATGTATTTCCACATTTCCATTATATTTTTCTACTGAATCTTTTATACTATTTATTCCTATTCCATGTAAAAATGAATCTTTCTTACTTGTAATAATTTTATTATTTTTTAATAAAACTTCGTTTATCTTGGTATTTTCACATTTTATTACAAATAATCTATTTATAACAGTTCCTCTTAGTTTAATCTTTTTTTGTATATTTGTATCCTGAATCTTATTACAAGCCTCTATTGCATTATCTATCATATTTGAAAATATACTACATACATCTGGCATCTCTATAAAATTACACTCTAAAAAATTTATATCTACTAAAAAAATTATATTATTCGTATCACAAATAGATTTTTTCTCACTCAAAATAACATCTAGAATCATACTATGTGTATTAAATATAGTATTACATTCTTTTATTTGCTCATTTATATCTTTAATATACTTATCTGCAAACTCATTTTTCCCATAAACATTCTGAATACAAATGATATGATTATTCATATCATGATATAGTTTTCTTATTTTCGACTGATATTCCTGTAAATTTAAATAATATTTATATTGCATATTCATTCTTTTTTTTGTAATTTCATGTTCTATCCTTAAATTATTATCTTTTATTATTCTTCTTATAATACTTACTAAGGAAATATTTGATAGTAAAAATACAGTTGATATTGTAAGTATTATTAAACTTTCTTTAGAGTCAATACTCTTGTCTTTAAAAATAAATTCAAATATGACTATTACACTAATAATATTTGATATTACTGGAATAGATAAATATATACAGTCCTTCTTGTTTATTTTTATTTTTAATCGGATAACTTTAAGTAATGGTATTAATGCTATTAGTAATGATTTAGATATCATTATTAATTCTAATCTTAATAAATTATTATCTAATAAATTACTCATATTTTGTACAGAGTTAAGAATCCCTACTATACTTAGTCCAACACTATCAAATCCGATTAATAACATCCAATATAACAAGCTTACAAGTATACTTTTCCACTTATTCACTACATAATTTATTTTATACAATACATATGTAATAAATATACATATAAATAACTTAATATTTATATTGAACTTCATTATAGTCAACATAGTAATTATCATAATTGCAATTAGTATGCTACTATTTAGGACTAATTTATTCTTCCTTAATTCACTAAGTTCATCCAATAAAAATTTTAATACAACACATTCTATCGCTGTGGAAATTATTGTTAGAATAATCCAAAATACATCTGTCTCTAGCATAATACATCACCCAATAAATACGTTAATTTTGTCTTTAAATCAGATATTCTATATTTACTAACTGGTATATCTTTATTATTAATAACTACAGTATTTTTACATATAAATTGAATATATTCCAAGCTAATTAAATAGCTCTTATGACATCTAAAAAAATTATATTTTTCTAGTTCTAATTCTATTTTATTCATGCTATTATTAGTATAATAAATACCATCTTTAGTATGTATGGTCAAAACCTTTTTTCTAACTTCTATATACATAATGCTATTAATTAAAATTTTATTGATTATACCTTTATTTTCTATCAGCATAAAGTTTTCTCTTTTTTTTATAATATCTGATATACAACTCAAAATACTTTCATTTAAATCTCCAAAATCTATAGGCTTTAATAAATACCTATAAGCCTTTACCTTATAACCTTCCTGTATATAATCGACTATTGAAGTTATAAATATTATTTCAGAAGTATCATTAGTTTCTCTAATTATTTTAGCCACATCCATACCTGTTAGTTTAAGCATTTTAATATCTAAAAAGAATATATCAATTTCTTCCAAATTAGACTCCAATAACTCTTCTCCTGAATTAAACTCAAACAGTTCAATTTGACTAGAAATACCCTCTAAGGACTTTAATATACACTCTCTTAAAAAAGTTATTTGTGTGATATCATCCTCACAGATAACTATTCTATACATAAACAACCCTCCTTAGACATTAGATCTAAAAACAAATAAAATATCAATTTATAAATAATTATTTAGTTATACAACTAACAAATGGATTACCATATATAAACTCCAATATTTATTTGCTATCTCTATCTCTAAACTTAATGATTTAGCTACTCACTTTAACTTAGTTCATAATCTTTAGTATTTGTATATAAGCATCTGTACTTTCATTATACAAATGGTCACAAAATACTGTTATTCACATAAAAAATCTACATCTATTTTTAGTATGTTAACAGCAAAAACAACAATATTCCTCAGATTTTTAAAAATAATTAATACTTAATATAGTTTTGTATACTATTTATAGGTAATTTTTATATCATTTTAAACATTAAAATTATTGATGTTTAAGAACTATTATATTGATATTAATATATAGTTAACGATATCAAAAATTTTTTAACTAGAGTTCTCTCTTATTTAAGATTTTTCTATAGAAAAATCTAGGAATAAATCGAAAATGAACGGATAGCCTTTTATCTTTTATTTTCGATTTATTTATTTGAATTTTAACATAAATATATCTTTTAGTATACATTAATCATGCTAAATTTATGATGATATGTATACAAAATATTGTTTAGTATTTTCTAATAAAAAATATTACTGGAATTAAAAAATTTCCAGTAATATTTAATAGGCAAAAAACATATTTATACAAATATATAATTTAGTTTAATGATGTATTAAATTATTTAACTAAATTAGTAAACTTAGCCATTAGTCTCCCAACTGTTGATATAGCACTTGAATCTTCTTCTACCTTATATGTCTTTCCATTTACTAAACTTGTTATTGATGTTCCTGTTAATCCTGCTTTTTCTCCTTCTTCTCCTAGCGTTCCATCAGCCTTAGTATACTTTTCAACTCCATCCACTGTTACTTTATATATCTTTCCTGATGTCAATCCTGTTATTTCTTTATCTCCTGCTGTTGCTCCTGATACTGAACCTTCTCCTATTATTACTTTGTTCGCTACTGGTGCTATATATTCTTCTACCTTATATGTCTTTCCATTTACTAAACCTGTTATTGATGTTCCTGTTAATCCTGCTTTTTCTCCTTCTTCACCTAGCGTTCCATCAGCCTTAGTATACTTTTCAACTCCATCTACTGTTACTTTATATATCTTTCCTGATGTCAATCCTGTTATTTCTTTATCTCCTGCTGTTGCTCCTGATACTGAACCTTCTCCTATTATTACTTTGTTCGCTACTGGTGCTATATATTCTTCTACCTTATATGTCTTTCCATTTACTAAACCTGTTATTGATGTTCCTGTTAATCCTGCTTTCTCTCCTTCTTCACCTAGAGTTCCATCAGCCTTAGTATACTTTTCAACTCCATCTACTGTTACTTTATATATCTTTCCTGATGTCAATCCTGTTATTTCTTTATCTCCTGCTGTTGCTCCTGATACTGAACCTTCTCCTATTATTACTTTTGTTGATTTTGCTGGTACTACTACATCTATTTCTCCTGTATCCGCTGTTTTACCACTTGATTCTTGTGTTACTGTAAATACTAATTTTACTGTTTTCTCTGCATCTGGTGGCACTATTGTTCCATCTTTCTTTATAACACCTTCATCACTTGTTGTTTTTATTGCTATAGTATACCCATTTGATACTGTTGGCATAGTTAGTTTAGTAGCATCTTTTTCTGGTGCAGGAACACTTGTTATTTTTGCCACTTCATTATCTAGTGCTGTTTGTAATTCTTCATCTGTTGATTTAGCTGGTACTGTTACAGATATTTCTTTTGTATCTGCTGTTTTTCCACTTGATGTATGTGTTACTGTAAATACTAGTTTTACTGTTGTTGCTGTATTTGGGGGTACTATTGTTCCATCTTTCTTTATAACACTCTCATCACTTGTTGTTTTTATTGCTATAGTATATCCACTTGATACTGATGGCATAGTTAATTTAGTTGCATCTTTTGCCGGTGCAGTCACGCTTGTTATTTTTGCTGCTTCATTATTTACTGATGTTTGATTAGAAGAACTTCCTCCTGAAGACGAACCTCCTCCATGTGAAGAACCTCCACTTGACGAACTTCCTCCTGATGAGTTAGAACTTGGACTGTTTCCACTTATCGTTGGGGAATTATCTCCCTTAACACTACTTATTGTACCCTTATTATCTATAGTAGTTCCTTTAGAATTATTTGTAACTGTAGTTATCTTACCACCATTAGTAACCTTTACTTGGCTTGCTCCAGATGCTACTGTTAAACTGCCAATCTCACCTTTAGAATTATTCTCTATCTTAGCTCCATTTTTATCATTAACCTTTAAGTTAGTTATTTTTCCATAGTTAACAAAAGTTCCATCTTTTACATCATCTATAACTACATCATCCACTTTTGCATAGTTATTTACATCCCCATTAGGCATATTGATAGTTACAGTCTTTGTATATGTACCATTTAAGTTTACTGTTACTGCCTTATCAGTTTGTATTGTAAATGCTTCTTTAACCTCACTAGTTGGCTTAAAGTTTATAACATCATTAGCAGTAGCTTTATCTACAGCTGATTTTAACTCAGAAATTGTTTTAGCTTCAACTGTGTTTACTTCTTGTAGTGATTTCATTTCATTAAATGCTGTCTCATTACCATTTCCACCAACTTTAGTTATCTTATCAAAACTCTTAGAGTTAACTAAAGATTTTTGTGAAGCTGATAGATTTTTTCCAACTAAAACTACTGGTGATTGGTTCTTAGCACCTAATGCACCTACTGCTAATGCATCTATAAGTTGGTCTTGTTTATTCATACCATCTTTAGTTACATAAGCATTTTTTAAATCTGTATTCTTATAAAATTCTTTTACTACTTTTGCATTTGTATCATTTCTATCTGTTCCACCTAGTCTTGTACTATTTGGTAGTTTATTTTTAACAGCTTCAGAAATTGAACTCTCTCCACCTACTACATAAGATTGAGTTATTCCAGCATTTTTGATAAATTCGTCTGCAACTGCTGTTCCATTTTTAGAATCAGCAAGTATTACTGGCATATTGTTTTGTGCAGCTGGTGCTCCTACACTTACAGCATCTGCAAGTCCTTTTTCACCATTAACTACAGCTATTTTCTTAACATCACTTATAGCATCTAATTTCTTTGCCAATTCTAAGGATGTTTGATATCTCTCAGCTCCAGAGATTCTTTCAAAAGATATTTTTAAATCTTTTATTTCTTTTTCTATATTTGTGCTTAATACAGAAGTTCCACCTATTAAGTATACTTTTTTAGCTTTTAATCTTTGTATTTCTGCTTTCGTCTTATCATTTAATTTATCTTTACCTGTTAAAAGTATTGGAGCATTTTTTGCCTTCGCAAATGGTGTTGCGGATAGAGCATCTGCTATAGATGAGTCGTTCACTATTACTACTTCATCAGCATTTTTCCATCCATTTTGACTTATTTTAACAGCAGTTTCATATCTTTCTTGTCCTGTTAAATTTGTTGCTACAGTTTGTGCACTAGCTATGCCTGCGGTTGAACTTCCAGCTATCATTGTCACTGTAAGCATTGCAGCAATCTTCTTTGGTATTTTCATTGTATTTTCTTCCCCCTTGTCCATTTGATATTACTTAGTTTTTTGACTTTGTTACCGTTCTAATTCTAAAGGCTACTTAATATCTAATTTTAAAGAGGTTTTCTAACTATAATGATTTCATAATTAATTTATAATTATTTTATATTGTAGTTATTATAAAGGAATAAAGAAATTTTCTTATTAATTGAAAAATTTGTAAATTTAGATTTTAAAGTAAGTTTGATTTTTATGTTAATGAATTGTAGTAAAAAAGGGGGTTTTATATAAAAAAAGTAGCCTTTAGAATTAAAAGCGCTACTCTTTTTACAAATAAATTTCATTATTTATACTTTTAATTATATATTAAATAACCAATTTTATCCATATGAAAAATAAATAATCATGATATTTTTTTAATTATTCTTTATATTTACACTTTAATTTAAGTTGATTTTATAAAGATAATATAAAATTCTATTATTCCATCGCAAATTTCAACCCTGTATCTAAAATTATTTTCTTCAAGTATAGTTCTAACTATAGTAAGACCAAGCCCAGTTCCAGAAAGTTCTTTACTTCTTGACTTATCTAAAACATAAAAAGGCTTCCATATATTCTCTATATCATCTTCTATATCATAATCTATGCCGTTTTTTATAGATAATATAATTCTATCATTCTCTTTAAAAAGACTAATCTCTATTTCATTATTACTAGTATACTTTATCGCATTACTAATCAAATTATTAAATACCATATCTATACTATCTTCATCCGAAATCATTATAAGTTCTTTATCATCTATACTACACTTAACACTTATACCACCTCTATCTATCAACAACTCATAGTTTTTTAAACTTTTATACAACCTTTCCTTTAAATCTACCCGACACAGATTTACCTCTCTCTTCTCATATTTCGTCCAATATAAAAGAACATTTATTATATTGGTCATATTTTCTGCTTGCTCAATGATTGTATCTATATAAGTCCCATCATCCAAACCATCTTTCATACCTATCGCGTATGCTTTTATAAGTGCTATTGGAGTTTTCATTTCATGAGATGCATCTGATATAAAAGACTTTAGATTTTCATTTCTCTTATTTAATTCATTATGTGCTTTTTCAAGCTTTACGCTCATTATGTTTATGCTGTAAGCTAACTCCTCTATTTCATCATTCGTTTTTATATCTTCAGTCCTAAAATTTAATTCAGATATATCTTTAGATAAAAGCTTTAACTTTTCTATAGGTTTTATGACTCTGTTTGATAATATAAATGTAAGTATAGTTATTATAATTACCGAAAAGACTCCCATTATTATATTAAATTTATTTACAATACCAATAGTTTCTTCAGAATGCTCTATAGGTATAGATATAGCAAACAAGTAATTATCTTTCTTCATAAACTTTACAAGTAGACTATATTTCGTTTTACCCTGATTATATATTTTATTTATACTTTTATTATCAAGATTTTTTAAGCTATTTCCTTCAATCCAAAATTTATTTAAACTTAGACCTTTCTTCCAAAATTCACTTAACAAATCTTGATTTATTTTATCTATATTCCCTTTATCTTTATAATTTTTATCTAATTCTATATATACAATAGCTGTATTATTTTCTTCTTCAATTGAATCAATATCTGATTTTAATTTATTTATATCTTTATGTTTGATTTCATCTGCAATATTATCCAATACATTTCTTTTTTCGTGTAAATAATATCTATGAATAAACATACTGTTTATAGTTATAGACATTATATAAACAACTACAACTACTATAGATATACTTATGGACAATTTTTTGTTTAGTTTAGTCATTAAAATCCTCCAGACTATACCCTAATCCTCTATAAGTTTTTATTATATCTTCTCCTATTTTTACCCTTAACCTTCTTATATGAGTATCTACTGTTCTAAAATCTCCCTCATAATCCAATCCCCATACTAAATCTAAAAGTTTTTCTCTAGATAAAACTATACCCTTATTATTGATTAAACAACGAATTAATTCTAATTCTTTCTTAGTCAATAATAATTCCTTATCACCTTTAAAAACTTTACTTGACCCAAAATCTATTTTTAAATCTTTAATATTAATTGTATTTTTATAATTTATTAGTTTCTTAGCTCTTATTATTAAAACTCTAGGGTCAAATGGTTTTTTTATATATTCATCTGCTCCAATATTGAGTGCTTCTATTTCATCTTCACTTTGACTTTTTGCAGTCAACATAAGTACCTTTGTATTACTATTTTCCTTTATCTCTTTACAGACCTCTATTCCATCAATTATTGGCATCATCCAGTCTAATATAGCTAAGTCTATCTTATTTTCATAAAAAATATCTAAAGCCTCTTCCCCATTTTTTGCAGTAAATACATTGAAGTTTTCTTTTTTAAAATATGCACAAAGTATCTTAAGCATACTAATTTCATCATCAGCAATTAATATGTTCATTTATTCACATCCCTAAAATTCATTATTATATTTCATATTATATCCATTACTTTAATTATATAAAATATATGTTACAGGAAGTTTACAACTATTTATAATACATTAGTTATATATTATGATACCTCGACAATATCTTGATTATATATTTTAATATGTAACTAATATATTATAATATTTTAATTAAATTAAATAAATTTATATTTTTGTGAAATTACTTAATATTTTATATGAAAATGAAAAAGCACCTCATTCTGATTAAAAATCTTTCTGAGATACTTTTTAAAATATTAAATACTACATATAGCTTATATAAGTTTAAAATCTAATCTATTATAAAATTACCCTAATTGCTAAACTTTTTAATATAAATTTTCCAACATCCTACAAATATAATCAATAGATGTAGAATCCTAACTTACACACCAACATATATATTTATTTAAAATAGCCCCAAAATACCTGTAATAGCTCCCACTACTATCAGTATAAACATTATTTTTATTGGAGAAAGACCTTTTTTTAAAGCAAAGAGTACTAATAAAGTAAGTACCAAAGGAATTAATCCTGGAAATATCTTATCAAGTAAATCCGTTTGAAGACTAAATTTAAAATCACCACTAGTATAACTTATTGGTGTAGATAAATTAATAAATCTACCTACAAGTCCGCCCATGACTAAAGTACCTAGTATAGAAGCACCCTCTATAACTTTATTTACTATTCCACCTTGAAGTATACTTTCAACAGCTTTTTTTCCATACTTATATCCATTTGTCCACATTCCAAAAGAAATTGAAGTCATTATTATATATTGAGCTATTACAAATAATATAGGACCTGCAATCGATGCCCCGCCCTCAGTTAAACCAATACAAACAGCTAATACTATAGGTGTTATAACCCCTTGAGTTAAAGTATCACCAATTCCTGCCAAGGGACCCATCAAGCCTGTTTTGATAGCATTCATCCCATCCCCACTTATCTCATCCGCTCCTTTAGCTTTTTCTTCTTCCATAGCTATTGTTATTCCATGTATAACACATCCACATATAGGCTCTGTGTTAAAAAATGCTAGATGAGTCTCCACTTCTTGCTTTAACTCTTCCTTATCTGGATATAATTTCTTAAGTACTGGTAACATTGAATGTGAAAAAGCTGTTGATTGTAATCTTTCATAATTGTAGTTAGATTGTGCGAAGAAAAACCATCTTAACCATGATTTTATTACATCTTTCTTGCTTAACGTTTTCTTAGCTACTTCATTTTTTATATCTGACATAATATTTTCCCCCTCACATGAATTTAAGATGTAGCACTATCTTTTCCGTACTTGATTGAAGTAATTGTAAGAGCAAGTATTACTCCAATAACAGATATTACTATTATATCTACTTTAAAATAAACAGCCATTAATATTCCTAATATGAAAAAAGGCATAGTAAATTTGTTTCCAATCAATTTTAAGTTCATAGCAATTCCAAGTGCTGGCAACATAGCCCCAATTACATTAAACACATGTAGTACATTCTCATTCATTACTTCCAACATACCATCTATCGCATTTGGACCAAAATAAACAACTAATAATGCTGGTATAAAACTCATTGCAAATAACAGTATCTGTGGTGGTACTATATTTATAAATGCTACTTTATCTACATTCCCTTTTTGAACCTCTCTATCAGCCCAATGTGCAAAAAAAGAATTTACTGTCATCTTTCCAATCCAAAGTACAGTTGCAACAGTTCCTAATGGGACAGCTATTGCCATTGCAGTACTTACATCTAGCTTAGAGGCTATAGCTAAAGCAGTACCTACATATCCTGCAAAAGCTGGGTCTCCCATTTGAGCTCCTCCTGCTGATATAAAGCCTAAATATATCATATTTATACCTGCTCCTATAATTGCTCCTTGAACAGGGTCTCCTAATATAATTCCCGTTACAAATCCAGCTAATAAAGGTCTATTCCATGTAAAAAATCCAACATAAGTCAACCACGGACTCCAAGAAAGATAATAAAAAATTGCTATTAATACTGCTTGAATTAGTGAAATTTGCATATTCTTCCTCCTTATCTACTTATAAAGATTTACAAGATAGTCTTTATAATAATGTTACTACATCAATTTTCTTAGCATCTGGTACTATTTGTATGAAACATCTAACATTTTTTGATATTAGTTCTCTAAATATTTCCTTTTCTTCATCTGACACAGATATATTTTTGTAAAAACTTTTTCTACCAAGTCCAGCTCCCATACCTCCAACATTCAATTCCTTTAAATCTACCCCATTATTTACTAGACTTAAAACAGTTTTAGGGTATTTGACCAATACTATTAAATTTTCATCACCATTATGTGATTTTAAAACTTCAGCACCTGATTCTACATCATGTACTTCAACCTTGACAGTTGATGGAGCTGCCATTTGTAAAACTTGAACTATAAATGGGTCCTTTACAACTAAATCATCTACGATTACTATCTTTTTTGCAGATGTAATCTTACACCAAGCAGTGATAACTTGCCCATGTACCAATCTATCATCAATTCTTGTTAATGCTATATTACTCATAATAATTCCTCCAGATTTTTAATTTATTTTATATATTTAAAACTGTTTTCACATCTTTAATTCCTGTTCTCCCAACTTCCTCACATAAATTCTTTAAATCTTTTAACTTCATAGTATCTCTGTTTAAAAATAATTCTAAAAGCATAGGCAAATTTACACCTGTTAAACATTCTAACTCACATACCTTATCAAATTTGTTTATTACAATAGCAGATGTATTAAATGGAGTCCCGCCATAAAAATCAAGCAATATTAAAACCCCTTCATCCTTATATTTCTCAATTCCATCTTCTAACCTTCTACTAAACTCATCTATACTGTCACCATGGTTTAATCCTAAAGTTTCTACATTTTCCTGTTTGCCTACTATTAATTCAGCACTTTCTAACATCGCTTTAGCCATGCTTCCATGTGTAGCTATAATTATTCCTGCCATATGAATCATACCTTTCTTAACTAAACTTTTTTATATAGATTATTACTTTAGTATTCTAATCTAATTAGCTATATTAATCATTATCTTACCAAAGAAAATATCCCTTTTGTATATTTTTTCAAAATAAGTTGGTACTTCATCCAAATTTATTCTATGTGTTACTAATTTTTCAACATTCATATCACCCTTCTGCATATGATATAATCCAGAACTCCATTCTTTTCCTGGAAATGGAAATGAATTTCCAAACCAAGTTCCCTTTACAGTTAACTCACTTCTTACTATCTTTTCAAATTGTTCTCTAGTCAAAGCCACATCTCCATATGGTACACCTGCATACAATACTGTTCCTCCTTTTTTAGCTAATAATAATACTTGACCACATGTCATTGGAGTACCAGCTGATTCGATAACAATATCTGCACCAGCTCCGTTAGTTAAACTTTTTATTTCTTCTACAAGATTCTTTTTCTTTGCATTTATACAAATATCTGCCCCTAACTCTTTTGCCAATTCTAGTTTCTCATCAAATACATCCACAGCTATTACTTTTGTAGAACCAAATATTTTTGCCCATTGTATTGAAAATAGACCTATTGAACCTGTACCAAGTACTATAATAGTATCTCCAACTTTAGCCTCTGACCTAAAAAGACCATGCCCTGCTATACATACTGGTTCCAATGCAGCAGCTGTCTCATAGCTTATTTCATCTGGTATTTTTATTAAATTTCTCTCTTTTACCTTTGTATATTCTGCAAAACAACCTCCAAGTTCTTTATTTCCTATTATCGCTACGTTATTACACCTTGAATACAATCCTTTTTTACATTCATCACATTCAAAACATGGCATAGCTGGACAAACAGCAACTCTATCTCCTGTTTTAAAACTCTTCACTTCTGTACCAACCTGTGCTACTTCTCCAGAGAATTCATGACCTAGAATTTCTCCAACCATATGTGGACCCGTCTTTGAATATTTTGATATATCAGAACCACATATTCCAGCTACTTTTACTTTAATTATTACATCATCTTTTTCTAATATTTTTGGTACATCTACATCCTCTACTCTTGTGTTTCTTATACCATAGAACCTAACTGACTTCATTATTAATCACTCCTACATTTTATTTGAATTATGTTAATTATACAAAGCAACTTTCATGCCAATATTTGTAAGTACTGTTTTCACGCAGTTTATTAGATTATCATTAAATGTGTGTCAAAGTGTATCAAAAGTTTTTATATAAAATCTCATGTGTGTCAATATAAATGACACTCACATTTTATACTAGCTCTTCTATTATAAATTTTATAAAATGTACTTTTTTTATTATTTTTTGAAAAATGTTCGGAAATTTTCCTTCTATTTATGATATAATACTAAATATAAGGTATCAATATAAATTTTTATACGAATATCAGAACTTTTTTGACACTAATGCCTTATTAAATATAATAATTTAACTTTTTGGAGGTTGTTTATGAAAAAAGTGTATCAAGGAAAGACTAAAGATGTTTTTGAATTAGATAATGAAAATTACTTACTTAAATTTAAAGACGATGTAACTGGTAAAGATGGCGTATTTGACCCAGGCGAAAATAGTGTAGGTCTAAGTATAGATGGAATTGGTAGAGCTAATTTAGAGACATCTGTTAAGTTCTTTGAAATTCTAAACAATGCTGGAATTAAAACTCATTATGTAAGTGCTAATTTAGAAGAAGCAACTATGGAAGTTTTACCAGCAAAAGTTTTTGGTAATGGTTTGGAAGTTATTTGTCGTTATAGAGCTGTTGGTAGTTTCTTACGTCGTTATGGTTCATGTGTTGAAGAAGGTGCTAAACTAGATTGTTATGTAGAAGCAACTTTAAAAGATGATGACCGTTGTGACCCACTTATAACATCTGAAGGCTTAGAAGCTTTAAATATTATGACTCAAGCTCAATTTGATTCAATGAAGAGCATGACTCAAAAAATTTCTAATATAGTTCGTGATACTATAGCTGAAAAAGAACTTGAGCTTTATGATATCAAATTTGAATTTGGATTCTACAATGATGAAGTAATATTAATAGATGAAATAGCATCTGGAAATATGCGTGTTTATAAAGATGGTGTAATAGTTGACCCTATGGATTTAACTGCTCTTTTATTAGCAAAATAATATATACATATAATTTTAAAATACAATAAACTTATAAATAAGATAAGCTATGAAGTAAAGACTTTTTAAATGCTGATTATTTAAAACATTTTCTCACCTTTAATTTCATAGCTTATTTAAATTAATATACTCTAATTAGTAGATAGTAACTTTAACCCTACAATCCCCACTACAATAAAACCTATACATGCAATTCTTGATATACTAATAGGCTCATTTAAGATAGCCATGCCTACAATAGCTGTACCAACTGTACCAATTCCAGTCCATATTGCATATGAAGTTCCAAGTGGAAGATGTTTTAGTGCTAATGACAAAAAATAAAAACTTACAATCATTCCAACAACAGTAAGTATACTTGGAGTCAATTTAGAAAACCCATGTGAATTTTTTAGTTGAAAAGCCCAAAATACTTCAAACAAACCTGCAATAAACAAAAATAACCATTTCATAAAATCATCTCTCTTTTCAAATATATCTCTTATTTCACCAATAAAATAACCTGAAAAATATATAAAATATCTCCCAGGTTTTTATTCTTTCGTATTCACAACAAAAACTATGTTGTGGGTTTTATCTTGAACCAGACCAATCATTAATAATTGCAAAACCCTATAAAACTCTATTAATTATTCTATTTTATTTATAATAATACTATCAATATATAGATAAAGTCAATATATAGATACAATACATAATCATAAGAATTTTTATATACTTGTTCAATATACTTATTAGACTCTGTTCATACCTATTTATGCCAATCTAACAATATCTAATTTTTATTTAATATGTTATAATAACATAAAAATATTGAAAGGAGTAATTTCTATGAATTCCTATAAAATTGCAGTATGTCAAATGATGACTACAGAAAATAAAATTGAAAATATTAATCATACTGTAGAAATGGTAACAGAATCTGCCACAAATGGAGCTGAAATTGTGGTTTTACCAGAAATGTTTAATTGTCCATATGAAAATAAATATTTTCCTAAATTTGCTGAAGAATATCCAGGTGAAACAACAACGATATTGAGTAAGTTAGCTAAGAAACATGGAATTTATATAGTTTCTGGTAGTATTCCTGAATTAGAAGATAGAAAAATCTATAATACTTGCTATGTATTTGACAAAAACGGAACTCTAATTGGAAAACATCGTAAAATGCACTTATTTGATATTGAAGTTACAGGAAAGGTTAGTTTTAAAGAATCAGATACTCTTACAGCTGGAAATGATGTAACTGTAATAGATACTGAATATGGAAAAGTTGGTATAGCTATTTGTTATGATATTCGTTTCCCTGAATTATCACGTTTAATGGCTCTTAAAGGTGCTGAAATCGTTATCTTGCCTGCTGCATTTAATATGACTACTGGCCCTGCTCATTGGGAGTTATCTATAAGAATGCGTGCTTTAGATAATCAAATATTCTATGTTGGTGCTGCACCTGCTAGAAATAAAGATGCTTCCTACATAGCTTTTGGTAATTCAAGAATTTCAGACCCTTGGGGAAAAATTATTGCTCAAGCTGATGAAAATGAATGTATTATTTATGCTGATATTGATAGAGATTTAATTCCTGACATAAGACAGCAATTACCATTGCTTAAACATAGAAGAACAGACTTATATGAACTTAAAACTTTGAAATAATAAACATATAATATATTTCCATTTAAAATTACCAACAATCATATGCTTGTAATATAAAGTAAAAGAAGAACAGAACAAAATTGCATTCCATACAGCTACAATAAAAGTATTGTCAGAATATATTGCTTTCAGAAATAAGTTGGGATTTATTGTTCCAATTCATATATGGATGGCTGATGAACAATATAATCAAGATATACGACATAAATTCCACAGTGACATAGCAGAAAAACTCTCTATTAAATAAGCTAAATATTAAATAGATGAAGAATCACCTGAATTGCTAATTATGTGATTCTTCATTTTTTCATTATAAAAACCCTCTAATGTCTAAATTTTTGTGATATTATTTTACTTAATTTTGATTGTTTGTCCTCTATCATATTTCATTTATTTGTTTGTCAGATAGGTTATAAAATATATAAATTAAATTCATAAATCTTTTAAGTAATTAAGTACTATGCCAAAATATCACACATGCTCCACCTGATTTTGAATTTTCTATTTTGACAGAACCTCCAAGCTGTTCCACTAATTGTTTGACAATATAAAGTCCAAGACCAGAATGACCACCTTTGGTCTGCCTAGATTCATCACCTCTATAAAACCTATCAAGAGCCTTTTTCAAATCTTTAGAGCTAAACCCACTACCAGAATCACAAATCTTATAATAAATACAATTTTTTTCAACTTCTACGATAATGTTAATACTACCACCTACTGGAGTATATTCCAGACTGTTGGATATAATATTATCAAGAATTCTCGTCAACCTATCCACGTCAATTTGAATTGGAGACTCCACATTACCATTCATTTCCAACACAAACTTAATTTCCTTTTGTTGAGCTTGTAATTCATAAACCTGTACCTTTTGTGTCAAGAACTCAGGCAAATTTACAGAGACAAGGTTTAATTGTATGCTTAATTTTTCCAAATCAGATGTATATTGCATTTTTTGAACAAGAGCCACACTTTTTTCTGTATTTTCTCTTATAACTGTAAGATACCTATGTAATTTTTCATTACCATCCGGATTATTATCAATAAGTGCATCTGTATATCCCAAAATAATAGAAAGAGGAGATTTCAAATCATGTGCTAGAGCCTCTACCATTTCAACACGTTCCTGTTCCATTTTCCACTGTACAGATAAAGATTTTTTTAGTTCATCTTTCATTTCAGAAAAGGCACTACAAAGTTTTCCGAGTTCATTATCTGAATAATAGTCAATTTCAAAATCAAGGTCTTTTTCTTTTATCTTTTTGGACGCATCAATCAATAGACGTAATGGTTTATTGATATTTTTTACAAAACGTTTAGAAAGAAATCTAGTAAAACCCATAATATAGAAAAATGGAGAGAACATAGCTATGATGAGAATTACAAATACTAATCTACCTTTAATATTTGCAAATGTCATTTTTACTTCGTAAGAAAGAGTAACAGCCCCCTTAACCTTCCCATTATCATCTTTAATAGGAACAGTGTATATATAACCACCCTTACGAACGATGGTTTTGAGAAAGTTGTCAAATAATTCTTCTTTTGTTTTAAATGGTTTTCGCGAATTAGTACCATACAAAACGTTGCCATCTTCATTCACAACTTGATATAGTATCCCATCACCACGAATCATCTTTTTTAATCCATCTTCGTTCGATTGAGATAATAGGGCTATATTTTTTTCATTGATGTATGCTTCAATTCCAGAAATTTGTCTCTCATAATAGTTTGGTTGATAAATATCCTTATTTATAGAAGTTGTAACCAAATAAAAAGCAAACATACAGGTAATTACTGTGGAAACTGTACTGGCTATTATAATCAAAACAAAGGTACGTCTAAATTGGGTCGCAAGTGATTTATTTTTCATTTGATGTTATTCCTTTCTTACATTCTATTCCACTTATATCCAATTCCCCAGACCGTAGAAATATATTCTTTTTCTGGTATTACGGAAGCAAACTTAGCACGTATTTTTTTGATTCGTTCAACAACAGTTGCGGAATCACCTTCAGAATCACATCCCCATACTTTTTCATAGATTTGTTCTCTAGAAAAAACTTGCCCTGCATGAAGTGCTAACAACTCAACAATATCATACTCCCTTTTTGTTAAATCAATATCCTTTCCATCAATTTTAACTGTACGCTCCCTCATATAGAGGCATAATTTTCCAAAGTACAAAGTAGACCGTTTATTCTCTTCATTGATATACTGTGAACGCTTTTCTCTACGGAGATTAGCTTCAATTCTTGCTATAAGTTCACGCAGTCCAAATGGTTTTGTTACATAATCATCCCCTCCAAAAGTTAATCCTTTGATTTTGTCGGTCTCCGACTGCTTTGCACTCAAAAATATAATCGGACACAGAACATCATCTCGAATTGCCTGACATACCTCAAAACCATCCATTTTAGGCATCATAATATCCAGTATAATAAGGTCAGGTTCCATTTTTGATAACTCTACACCTGTCAGCCCATCAGAGGCTATCAACACTTCATGACCTTTTGCTTTCAATTCATCTTCAAGTAGCATTACTAAGTCTATTTCATCATCAATAATCAATATTTTGCTCAATATAACACCTCCTTTATATTATGAGAAGGTGAGTACTAAAGCAATATCCATCTACTCGTAACTTTTCCTTCCCTCCCATATTTTAAACCAAATAACTCCTCCTATCAAGAATATAATTAGACCTATTGCCATTGCTGCAAGATATATAGTGGCTGATTGTATTATTCCAGAATAAATTTCCTCAGTTGGAATATGTTTAACAAAAATAAAGTACGGAAGCATACCCAATTTTACTGGCCATGTCCATGGAACAAATGGACCAACTTTTACACCAATACTCGTTAAACCAAGTATTGCCGCCATTAAAACCCCACCAACACTAATACCAATAGATGCACCCATTCCCCATGCAAAACTCACCCAAAGGTGAATAGCTAAAAGTGGAAGTGACCCGATTACCACAAGTGCGGCGGCTGCCATAAATTGCCCTACTGGTGCACCAGATGGCACTGCAATATTCATACCTATGCAGAGTATCAACGTAGCAATAAATGTACATACAGCTAAACAAAAAAGGAGAAAAAGAAATTTTCCAAGATATAATCTAACACGAGAAATACCTATGCATAAAAAACCATTAAAATTTCCAGCAAGTTCTTCCTCATACACTATAAATCCTGACAGAACACCTACCCCCATAGGAATGATGAATACAGTCCATACTGTAAAAAATCCTTCAAAAGCAAATGCTTGTGTACTCCCAGGTTTGATTGCAAGATAGGCAACCACACATAATGAAAAAATAACAGGCATAAAAAGAGTAAGCCATCGGACGGCTGTTCTCTTTGTTCGAAGCCATTCTGATGATAATAGTTTTATCATTTGTCATCCCTCCTACTAAACCAAACTGCAGTAAGTGCTGTTAATACTAGAAACACAACCAAAGAAACAACAATCCCAATAGGAATTACTGAAGTATTCAAAAGTGGGTCTCCAGCTTGTAATATAGTACCATTAGGATGTACTTTAATGATTGGACACACCATCCTAATTGCCCAACTCCATGGTACTGCAATCCAAAATGGTTGTGTCGCAGCAAGAACACCCAATATCATTCCTAAAAATCCAACTCCCATGCTTAAGAACATACCTTTCCAAGTAGCAAACAATAACTGAATTGGAAGTATAGCAAGAGAGACAACCCAACATACAATACTTGCCCCTATAATCTGTCCAAAAGGAATTGGTCCAGCTTTCAATATTAAACCAGTTATAATTGTTACAACTGCTAAAATTAATGTTGAAATCAAACTGTAGATTGCCATAGCCATAACTTTATTAATCCAAAGTACCATAGGAGATACATTGTGTGTACGTAAAGCACGATAATTTCCAGCTTTTTTTTCCTGTGCAGCTACCAAAGTAGCAAACAATGCAAAGCCAACAGACAAGAACATAAATGTCCACCAGTTAAAAATTAATGCTAAAAGATTTTGCCACTCCCAAGAATTCGATTGAGATAATGGATCTTGCATAAGTGTTCCTTGCATTATAAGTGCATACGCTGCAAAGGATACTGGGAAAAAAGCAATAAGTTTTCCCACAAATGTTCTTTTATATTTTAGAAGCTCTGATTGTAGACTATTCATCTTTTTTGTCCTCCTTTAAGAATAGTATCTGAAAAGAATTCCTCTAGATTTTCATTAGGGTCAGGTGCTCCTTGAAATAGTAGTTGTCCTCCACTTATAATTCCAATGTTATCTACAACTTGAGCAACCTCTGACAGAATATGACTAGAAAGAATTACTGTTATACCTTTTTTTGGAAAAGATGCAATCAACTCACGGAGTTCTTGAATTCCAAAAGGATCAAGTCCATTAGTTGGCTCATCCAGTATCAACAATTCTGGGTCACTTAAAAGTGCAATAGCAATTCCCAACCTTTGTTTCATACCCATAGAAAATTGGGAAGCTCTCTTTTTACCTGTATTTTTCAAGTTGACTATCTCCAGTACCTCATAAATTTTATCTTTAGGTATTCCCAAAAGTTTTGTGTGTACTAGCAAATTTTCCTCTGCTGTAAGGTTCCCATACAAAGCAGGAGATTCTATTAAGGCACCAATATTTGCAAGAGACTCTCGTTTCCAAGGTTTCCCATCAAAAATAATACGTCCATGTGTTGGACGAAGAAGCCCAACAAGCATTTTAAGTGTTGTCGATTTTCCTGCACCATTAGGTCCCAAAAGTCCATATATGCTATTTCGTTCAATTTGAAGAGAAACATTGTTAACCGCCATTTGCTCTCCATATTTTTTTGATAATTTTTTTGTTTCAAGAATTAAATCTTTCATGTATATTTCTCCTTTCTTGTAATACGTTGAATTCTATTACTAAGAAAATATTAACATGAAAAAATAACAATTCTATAACAGATAGAAATTTTAATGAAATATAAAATTAAAAATAGAGTTACCAATTTTATTTTGCAACTCTATTCAAATTTATGCTTCTTTATGCTTCATATTTATATTAGATTTAAACTTAGTTGCATTAGACTTAATCTGATATTTCATAATTATACTAGCTTCAAATTTATTCTATAATCTTTAAATCATGCACTAATCTATTAATTAATATTTCTTTAGAAATCTAACATAGTTTGCTACTAAATAATAATTATTTATATCATATTTATCTAATCCTTTAAATGCAGTTATCTCATCATTAAGTTTATCACTACCCTCTACAAATACACATCCTGTTTCAAATTCCATACCAACTATAATTGGACAACCACTATACACTTCCTCTTGTGTATCGTATAATTTTTTTGCATTTCCTTCATTTTGAATTATAAATGCAACAGGTTTTAATTCTGCATTATTGGGGATTTTTTCTGAGAAAGGTTTATTTGATTTAATGTTATTGATAATTACATCCTTGAATTCTTCTGAAGTTTCTTCTTTTACTATATATTTTTGTTTTAAAAATTCTATTACTTCTAAAATAGGCTTAGAATTTACTTTTAAGATATCTTTATAATTTTCATATACAGATTTCCACTGCTCAATTTTTTCTTGTGATATTTTTTCATTTAAATTTCACCTTTCAATCTATATGTAATCTAATTTACACATTTTCTTTAAACTCTACATCTGCAACTTATTTATTTTATTACTAATATAATACGCTTAAAAACTTTACAAATCAATTTAATTTTGCTACCTTTTATTTATAACAACTTATAGTCCATTTCTCCTCTAATTTCGATAGATTACTTTTACAAGGGGGTTGTCTCTATGGTTTTAAATAGAACTGAGCTTTTCAGAGGATATTCTTTAGATAGATTTAATGAGATATGCAGTATATTGTCAGTAAACAAAATTAAATATAAGTATAAAGTGAAAAACAATACTTACTCTAAAAAACCTTTTTTCAGTAAAATGATTCTTGGAAATTTAGGACAAAAGGAAGATTTTTCTTACGAGTATTCAATTTATGTACATAAAGATGATTATGAACAAGCAAATGCTCTAATAAATTCTAAGTTTAGATAATTTATCAATCAAACATGACATTCTGTTGTCATATTTGATATGTTATTATATTTTTAAAATTATATGCTTTTAGACTATTTTTTATAGTACTTAAAGCTTGAAACCAAGGAGATACGTAACATGAAAATAAATATAAAATCAACTTTAAATGAATTTATTAAGCAGAATAATCTTTTTGATGACGACAAAATAGTATCGTATCTTCCTAATATAACAATAGACACAGGTGCCATAAAAACTATAATGATTAATGAAGTTGTACCAAATAACCCCAATGACGATTTTTATAGTATAAATGAAGATGCAGATTACTTGAAAACTACTCTCCCTTTATTTAACAATGCATGCATAGAAGTATCTACTATAAATGATATATTAGATATGGGTATCTATATAACCAATGCAGTAAAACTTCCTAAATCGGAATATACAATAACTAGTGATACAATTAAATTGCATATGCCTATTTTAGAAAAAGAAATTCAATTATTTAATAATCTAAAGGTAATAATGCTAATGGGAGATGTTGCAAAGAAATCTTTTAATATGATTACTAAAAAACATACAAAAAAGAATACTATTCCCTCTATATCAACATATAAACTTCGTAACAATGAACTTTATTATGACAACTTAAGAATATTTCCATCATATATTATGACTGGTGGAAATATATTGATTGAAAAATCAAAGTTTGAAATGGCATCAGAAGATATAAAAAAAATGGTTGAAATTATAAAAAACTACCACAGATTTCAGAAGCAGAATATCAAGTTATGAAGATTATTTGGCAATATGCTCCTATTAGCACCACTGAAGTAATTGAGAAACTGGTAAAAACAAGTACATGGAGCCCTAAAACGATTCATACAATGTTACTGAGATTAGTTAAAAAAGGGGCTTTAACATATGAAAAAAGTAGTAGAGTATTCGTTTATACTCCACTTATTAAGGAGAAAGAATACGTAGCTACAGAAAGTCGTTCTTTTTTAAATCGTTTTTATAATGGTACTCTTAATTCTATAGTACTAAGCTTTTTAGAAAATGATAAACTATCTGAGGATGACATTGAGTAATTGAGAGAAATCTTAAATAAAAGGACGATTAAGAAGGATAGGTAAATAGGATTGCTAGTATCAAAAAAGGATAGGGTATCACTTTACTCTATATTCTAAAAAATTCACATAATTTTCATATTAATTATCGATTAAATTCATATACAAGGTTTATTATATAAACATAGAAGATAGTAAAACTAGCTTAAAAACATAATATAATACCCTATACAAATAGTGGCAACTCTCCCTCACATCCTCAATTGTTGCCACTATTTTAATTTTTTGTATAAAATAACAACAATGTTATTATATAAATACAAAATGATGATGTTCAAAAAATCTTGTGCATCACCATTTTTGTCTCACATAAAATCTATCAATGTATTCTTAGATTATTTTTTATGTATCATTCTTCTTTACCAATTATTTATTCAATTTACTAACTTTCGTTTTGGTTAACATATTCTACTTACTTTTATTATAATTAATCTGCTATTTTGTCTTAAGCTTCTCCATACATTTCATCAATAACATGAGAATATATATTTATAACAAAAAAGTCATCTAAATCAGTTGATGACTTTTTATTAGATACTTATTTTCGAATTCATCAATTGAAATGGGTTTACTAAATAAATATCCCTGCGCTATTTCAACTCTACATTGTAATAGTGTAAAAAATTGTTCCTCAGTTTCAATCCCTTCAGCAACCATATAAATGTTCAACTTATGACATATTCCTGTAATATATTCCATAATCACCTTTGTTCTAGAATTCGATACAATATTATTAATTAGACTCTTATCTAATTTCAATATATCAAACTCAACTTCAGAAAGTAACGCTAGATTTGCATTCTCAGTTCCAAAGTCATCAATTGCAACAACAAAACCAACAGCTCTTAAATCTGATATAATTTTTTTCACATCAAAGTGCTTCTCATCATGTACTCTTTCTGTTATTTCAATTTTTATGTATTTGGTAGAAACGTGATAATATTGACAAGTTGATACTAAACAATTCACAAAGTCTGGTATTTTAAGTGATTCTTCTGAGAAATTTATAGATATTGGAACGATTGGAATATCTTTAGTAATCCAATTTCTAAGTTTTTTACAAATAGACTTAAATACATAGAAATCTATTTTGCTAAGTAATTCAGATGCTTCTAATATAGGAAGAAAATTATTCGGAGATATAAGTGAATTAGAATTATCTAAATAACGGATAAGTGCTTCTGCACCTACAATTGAACGGTCTGAAAAAGAAATTTGAGGTTGTAAGTAAACAAGAAAACGATTATTTCGTATTTCTCTTTCAAGAATCTCAGGCTTTCTTAAATGTAGCATTTCATCACTATGATGGCGATACCTCTGAGAAACAGAATTTTTACGATAAAAATCTTTTTTATCTTCATACATTTCTGCATCTGCATTTTTTATGATTTCTCCTATATCATCAATTGTGCTAGCCCAGTATGACCCTATAGCAACTTGACAAGTAGGTTTTTTTCGGAATTCTCCTTTTAATTCTATTATCTTCTTTCTAAATACATCCTCTTTAATTTCACGACAAATAATTACAAACTCATCTCCACCTAAACGGTAAAAATCAGAATAATGAAATACCAATTTCATTCGTCTTGCACATTCTATTAGTAACTTGTCTCCCATTTCATGTCCATATTTATCGTTTACATCCTTTAAACCATTTACATCTAGATAAACAATGCCTATAGAAATGTCAATTTTGGTAAGCACTTGAGAATCTTCTATGAAGCGATTTCTGTTATAGAATGAAGTAAGTTTATCAATGTAACTTAGTTTTGCTAATTGCTCCTGAGTTTTAGAATGTTGCCAAGCAAGGGAAATAAAGTAACAAAGGGTTTGAAGTAATGATGCAATATTCATAATTTTATCTGGAGGTGGATTATCAACTCCTAAATAGCCAATAAGTTCTCCATTTTGTTCTAATGGTGCTACAACAAGACTAGTAATAGATTGATTATGTAATATTTGATATTCTTCTGGTGATGTAGACTTAATCTCTTCTAAATCTTTTACAACTATACATTCCTTATTAGTAAAATATGGAATCCATCGTTCAATAATAGAAAGTGGAAGTTCTTGTAAACAGTTTTTTTGAGATAAAATATGTTCCTCACACCATTCATAATCATTATACATCAAACCATCTCTAATATAAACAATATATGAACGGTCAGCAGATAAAAAACTTCCTAACTTTTCAAGTACAGACATAGTTGCTTTTTCAATATCACTATCTCGATATAAAATATCTACACAATCCGTGATTATTTTTTCAGCATCAAGTGTAAATCGTAATTTTATTTTTTCTTCTTCTGATTTTGTAGTATCAAAAGCTATCTCCATTCTTGCTAGTTTACCTTCCCACTCAATTAAACGGTCTTTTAATAGATAATGACGACCAGTTACTGGATTTTTAAACTCCCAAGTATAGTTTTCACCTTCTTTTAAATAGGGATTTGTACAAAACTCACAAGGTTCATCTCTTCCCTGTAGTATCTTATAGCATTTTTGTCCTTTGATTTTCTCAACTTTAAAGCTTTCAATACCTGCTTTATTTAAAAATAATAAATCATAAGTCTCTAAATCACTGATATACAAAAGTTCTGAAATATCATTCATTGAAGCCTTTAAGTCTTCAGCCAATTTAATAAGACGCTCACTTTTTCTTTGATTATCCTCTTGTACTAGTTCAAGTTTTCTTTGCAAAATATCTTGTTTAGCATCATACATATAAATAAAAATAATCAATAAAACAAATGAAAGATTTAAAATATTCAAAGCATCCTCAGTATATGAAACCTTGTTCTCACTAAATTTTTCAGCAGATAAAACTGTTTTGTCTGCTAAATTAAAAAAATCTTCACTATATTGATAGAGTGTAGTGCTTTTTCCACCATCACGAACAATATATATTTCTTGCTTTAAACGTTCCCAATCTCGTTCCATTTGAATAATATTAGTTTGAAAGTGATGGTCAGCTAAGTAAGCGATATCATGTGCACCACTTCTACCTTGAAGCTCACTAATAATATCGTCTAATATTTTTATCAATTTATCATTTGGCTGATGGTTCAGTTCTTGTTTAATCAAACGTTGCGTTGCTCCACGTACAAACCCAGTATAATTAATGACTCTAGCATTCCCCTGCAAATTATAGACCAAGTAAATAGATAGCAAACTGGAAAGAATAATCCCAATACTTAAAATGATTAGAAATCTTTTTCTTCTCATATAGTCCCCCTTTCAATTTTAGATATGAATAAAAAATTATTTCTAATTTCTTCTGGTAATTCTAAATTATTTGTTATAAATAAATAACCCCTTATATAAGTACCTCCAAAATTAGTTATTTATATTCATTATATTACCCTAATTTACTTTCTTCAACAATAAATCTTTCTTTTCTCTTAACCTTTTTAAATAATATAATGTTATGAATTTATAATTATATGATTCTTATAATTTATTATTTAAATATTATCTTTGCTCGTGCTTCTAAATCCATTATTGACCCCTTCATAATTAGATAATATAAAATTAAAGTGCGTACCATAAAATTCAACACCTATACTCTTTCTTGGACATTATCATCAGCGTTGGATATAGTCAACGGACAATATAGGATATATTACTATTTTTTATTTAACACAAGGAGTTCCGTGAGACATACATAACCATTCATATTTCAAACTATCCAACCTTTTTACAGATTTCATCATCTTTTTAGAATCCCAGTTCCAAAGGTTAGGATAAGGAATTATATTCCCATTCTTATTTTTAACTAAATCCCCTGCAAATAATACATCTTCAAAAATCATACAGACATGCCCTGGAGTGTGACCAGGAGTATGGATAATTTTTATATTCCCAATTTGCATATTTTCTCTATAAGGTTCAATATCCTTAATAATTCTCCTAGAAATTGTCTTTCCAATAAACTTTTTAAATCCAGGTCTATCTTTCTCTCCTGTAATGAAGGGTATATCCTGCCCATACCTTTGCTCCTGTTTTCTCTTTTAATAATTTAATATTAGATATATGGTCAACATCATGATGAGTTAATAAAATATGCTTAATATCTGTAAGTTTAATTCCAAGTGTTTTTAATTCTTTAATTATATTTTTCCCCATAAAAGGAAGACCTGTGTCTATGAGAGCAACCTCTTTATCAAACACAATAAAACAATTTGAGCCACGAGTACTATCTAACATTAATACATTTTCTTTTATTTTCATAAATAAATTCCCCCTATTTAGTATTTTGCCTATATAATTAATTAGTGAAGTTATAAATATTTATAATATCTACAATTTCTTCTGAATTTTTTCTATCGAGATTACCAGTTGGTTCATCTGCTAATAAAATAGCTGGTCTATAGATTAAACTTCTAGCTATAGATACCCTTTGTTGTTGCCCACCTGAAAGTTGACTTGGAAGATGATTTAATCTATCAGATAATCCCAATATAGATACAATCTCAGAGAATCTATCCTCATCCACCTTTCTTTTATCAAGTAACATGGGTAATAATATATTTTTTCTAACATCAAGAGTAGGTATAAGATTATAAAATTGATAAATAAGACCTACTTTTCTACGTCTAAAAACTGCAAGAGCTTCTTCTTTTAAACTTTATAAGACATTGCAGCTTTCCTCCTTTTATCCATGCAACATTATATCAATTACCACTTAATAATATTTAATTAATCTTGCTCTTTTACAAACGAATTTATTGTTTCTATGTACTTTATTTAATACTATAAAGTTAATGATATTCTTATATGTTTTCCAATCCTAATAATAACTCTTCTCTAAATAACATAACACCTTAATCCCTTATATAAATTCTAAGTTCAAAAGTTTAATATATCACTTTCTACTTTTTGATTAAATACTCTAACCCTTTAATCTTCAACAACCTTTCATTTAGTAAATCTAAATAGTTATTTATTATTTCCTTTTTGAAGGTGAACTCTATATAAAGTTCACCTTTTATGTAAATAAGTTTATACTCTATTTTAATATACCTTAATTTGGCTTATAATCTATTGAAACTAACAAATTAGACTTCTAAGCATAAACTATAATTGCTTACCTATTAGCAAAATCTATTTTTAACTAATCTTGTTTTGTATGTTGAACGTATTCTACAATTGTGCCATCTGGATGTTTTACTGTCATATTATATCCTGTAGGAACTTTTTTCTTATCTCTTACCACAACTGCTCCATTCTTTAATAGATAACTTCTCCATTCATTAACAGAATCAACCATAAAAGTAGACTTAGTTTCTATAAATGGTTTGAGAGAATCATCAGAACCAGATAATAGTAAGACATTTCCTATTTGTGCTAATTCTAATCCAACTTCTTTATAAGAGAAACGCAAAGAACATTTTTCTTTTAAAAGATTCTCATAAAATGGTATTGCTTTTTCTATATCTTGAATATAAAAACGTGTTAATATATCATATATCTTCATACTTTCCCCCTATATCTATCTATATTATTTCTTCTAAATTATAACACTTTACAAATTATATAACAATAAATTAAGCATCATCTTTTGAGCATCTTAAGTAGACTTTCACAATATGTTTGAGTTATATAGAATAACAAATCAAATCTCCTTGCTGTCATTAGAATAAAATTAATGCAGTAAACGTCCTCTCTATTATCAAATAACAGACAATAATTTTCAATTTTCTATATAATAGGTAACATTATTTTCGTAAGATATTCACTAGCTGGACGATTGATATCATTTAAGTACTAATAATATATATCTCCATGAAGTTTATATCCACTGTTCTTTGACCATGAAAATAATTCCTCTCTCATCCAGATATTTAGAAATTTTTTAAACTTTGCTTCGAAAACTCTGAAAACTATGCCGTAAAGTCAATTATTTTTCGTATTGCTAAAATACAATATTCAGACTGTTCAACTATTGTTATATTAAATATTCTAGTCATTTTATTCATTCATTACTTTATTTTCACTTCTAATATTTTTATACCAAAATTTACTGTATAACTAATTATTTCATATGAATATAAAACAGACTCTCCTTTTATTTCTTATATCAAAAGTATAACAAAAACAATCTTATCATGCTTGTCACACAGTATTCTTATAAACAGTACATACTTAAAAGACTTGCCTCATTTTAAGGCAAGTCTTAAAAAATCTTCTTTTCATGAAAAATTTATACAAACAATTCAAATATTAAAATAATATAAAACTACAAATTTAAACTTATTAATATCAAATTTCAGAATTTAAACAAGTTTCAGGTTCATCTTCTATTCTTGCTATTTTAAACTTACATGCAATTAATACTAGAGATACTATTGGATTTATAATATTTAATAAAGCATATGGACCATATGTTAATGCAGATACACCTAATGTTGCTGTTATATACGCTCCACATGTATTCCATGGTACTAGTGGAGAAGTTAAAGTTCCACTATCTTCTAAAGCTCTTGACAACATCTTAGGATGTATACCTCTCTTTTTATACTCCTTATTATACATTCTTCCTGGTATAACTATAGATAAGTATTGTTCACCTGCTATTATGTTAGTAATTGTACAAGTTACCATTGTACATAATACTGTTCCAAATACACCCTTTGCTAATCTTAGTAAAGAAGACGCTACGACTTCAAGCATACCTGTTTTTTCCAAAATACCTCCGAGAGATAGAGCACATATTGTTAAAGATACAGTGGACATCATATTCGCAATCCCGCCTTTAGATAATAAAGCATCTACCTCTTCTATTTGTGTTGATGAAACATATCCATTTTGTGCTGCGTCTAATATCATATTCATAGATTCTCCTTGAAAAACTACTGCAAACAATACTCCTAATACAACACCCACTATAAGCCCTGGTATAGCAGGAACTTTAAATACAACCAATCCAATTACTATTGCCGGAGCTAATAATAATACTGGCGATAAAGTATTAAATGTAGAATTTAATGTAGACCTAATTAGTTCTATCTGTTTTATATCTAGTGCTTGACCTGAATACTTCATTCCGATTATACCATAAATTACTAAACAAATTAATAATGATGGTATAGTTGAATATAGCATATATTTTATATGTGTAAACAAATCTGTTCCTGCCATTGCTGGAGCTAAGTTAGTCGTTTCAGATAAAGGTGATAGTTTATCTCCAAAGTAAGCTCCAGATATGATAGAACCTACTATTAATCCAACTGGCATACCTAAACTTTGACCAATTCCTAAAAGAGCTACTCCTACTGTACCCATTGTGCTCCAAGATGAACCTGTCGCAAGAGATACTATTGCACAGACTAGTGTTGATGCCACTAAAAAAACATTTGGTGATAAAATTTTTAGTCCCCAGTAAATCATACATGGAACTACTCCACTTACTATCCAAGTCCCTATAAGTACACCTATTATAATTATGATTAAGATTGCTTGCATCGCCATCTTTATACTATTAAACATACTTAATTCTAACTCTTTCCATTTAAACCCAAGTCTATATACAGCTACAAGCCCTGCTACTGCTGCAGCTCCTATTAGTGGTACATGAGGTGATGAACCATACACTAATACTCCTAGACTTAAAAATAATATCAGAAAAGTAATTGGTATCATTGCATCAAATAGATTTGCTTTCCTACATTCTCGCTCTTTCATAAAATAATTTCCTCCTAATTATTTGAACACTACACTATAATTTTTTTTGAAACATATTCGCTCGTACTAGATGACATGATACCTCCATAAGTTAAGAAAAATTCTACATTGTCACCTAATTTATAATCATGTTTTGTGTTACTTACATCTAATATCATGTGGTCTGAACTTGCTCCTAATATTCTTATATCAGTGTCTATTGGAATTAAAGAGTCAATATTTATATCTTGTTTACCTATAGCTATGATTGCCCTTTTTAAGATTCCCTTATCTTCATAAACAGGTTTATTCCTAAAAGCATCAACTCCTATTTCTCCAATAGGAACTGATGGCTTTTCTTTACATTCAACTACTTGGCATATCAATTTAAATGCATCTTGATATGTTCCACCTATATTTTTACCGTATGATGTTTCTCTACCAAGTAGAATAGATTCCCCTATTCTCAAATTAGTAATACCTTCTGGCATATTATTACTTGTCATTAGATGTATAGAACTTGAATTACCCCCAGATACGATTTCAAGATTTATTCCAAATTTCTCTTCCATTTTTTGTGCTATACCTACTAATCTACCTATATTTTCTCTAGATGGTATAATAGCTCCATAACAAGTTAAGTTTGTAGCTATACCAACTATTTTAATATTTTTTAGCCTTACTATCTCTCTTACATCATTAAAAAAGTCTTCTTCATAAAAATATCCTTCTCGTAAATCTCCTAAGTCAAACATAAGAACTATCTTATGAATAATATTTTTACTTTCACACAATTCATTTAACTTCTTTATTGTTCCTAATTCTGAGTTAAAACTAATATCACAATAATTGATAACTTCTTCTAATTCACTTAGCATGGGAATTCTAATCAACATTTTAGGTAAATTTATATCTTGTAATTTTTTTAAGTTTTGTATTCTTGAATCTGCTATATGGTCTATTCCTTCAATACATATTTCTTCTACTATTTCTTTTTGTGCACAAAATGATTTAGTAACAAAAGATATCTTAATATTTCTTTCATGACACATCTGCGAAATTACTTTTGCATTATGTTTTAACTTTTCCATATCTATTTCTAACCTAGGGTACATAATCTTTCCTCCTCGAAGTTCAAACTTTTTAGCAGGAGCTTAAGAGATGCTTCTTCATATTTTTTAGATAAAACACCCATGGATGCCATAATATAGTCATTATCTATCAATATTTTTGTTTTTTCCTTTGGAAATAGTAATTCATTATTTTTATTGTACTTGAACATATTGTCTAATATTTCAATTCTACTAGGGAGCCTAGTAAGTGCTCCCCCTGTGCCAACTATATATCTTACTTCTGTTAAATCTTTCCCTTCTGCAATTTTGACTTTTCCAGTTGTTCCATAGATATTTCTTATTTTCCCTGAATGTCTTAGCATAGCTTTAACAACAGCTTCTTTTGTCAACCTCTCAACAAATAATATTTCTTCTTTTGATTTTGGTATTGGAGGATAATTATCTATTACTGCATCAATATCTATAGATAGTTCACTTTGTAAGTTTTCTTTACCTATAACTTCTACTATATTCTTCATATTTACATATACACCTAAATCCCCCTCAACACTTCTCTTTGCAGTAGGTTCAGGATTAACTAAAATTTTATTAATATAGTCACTTCCATCTGTAACAGAATGTACATCAGTAGTTGCTCCACCTACATCCAGAGTTAATAAATCTCCAATATTTTTATATAAAAGTTTAGAAGCTTCCATTACAGCTCCTGGAGTTGGAGTAATATTTTCATTGACCATTTCTTTAATATACTTCATTCCTGGTGCTGTAGTTATGTGTTCTTCAAATACACCTTGAATGATTTTTCTTGTAGGTTCTATATTCAATAAGTCTATTTTAGGGTATACATTTTCAGTTATATAAAGCTTATAATTAGTACCTTCAAATATTAACCTTACTTCCTCTTGATTTTCAATATTACCAGCATATATAACTGGTATGCCTAGATTCATAGAAGCTATCATTTCTGCATTATAAATAGCTGTATCTCTTTCTCCGTAATCGACTCCACCAGCTATTAAAATTATGTTTGGGTTTATTTCTTTTATTTTATTTAAATCAGTTCTTTTAATTCTGCCTGATGTCACTTGATGAATAACAGCTCCAGCCCCTAGAGCAGCTTCTTTAGCTGCTTTTACTGTCATATCATATACTAATCCATGAACAGTCATTTTTAATCCACCAGCTGCACTAGAAGTTGCAAACATATCATTATACTCTATATCATCTACAGATAATTTATTAGCTAAATCCTTAATAGCACCTGACAAGCCATTTCTTACATCGCCACCTTCAAACACTGTTGTTGGAGCTTGACCTTGACCCAAAAATACAGGATTATTAGTATCAATATTGTGGAAAGCGTTTACCACAGTAGTAGTACTTCCTATTTCAGCTACCAACACATCTATTTTTAAAGAAACTTTTTTATTTTCCATTATTTATTATTCATTTCTCTTCTTTTTTCAACTAAGAAAGTAGCTACATGTATACCTTTGCTGTTTCTTCCAAACCCAGCATCTATTCCTTGTTCAACGGCTATTTCAGGTGTTACTTGTGTTCCTCCACATGCAATCATTACTTTATCTCTTATACCTTTTTCTACACAATAATCGTGCAATTTCTTCATGTTTTTATAGTGAATATCATCATGACTTATTATTGTAGATGCGAGTATTGCATCTGCATTTAGTTCAATCGCTGCATCTACCAATTTTTCTACAGGTACAGAAGTCCCTAGATAATGGCATTCTATACCATATTTTTCAATACCACCATGTTTTATATCTATTATTTCCCTTAAACCAACTGAATGTTCGTCTTCTCCAACTGTAGCTGAAACTATTTTCATAGGTTTTTCTTCTATATCTGCTCTTATCTCTTCATCAGTTAGTACTTTAGGTTCTTCTGGTATTACTAAATTGTTTAAATCTATATCAAATGGAACTCTTCCTTTTACTTCTATCCTAGTCCCTTCAGACTCATGCATAACTTCTCTACTTATAACCTCAATTTCTTGTAAGTTCATTTTTTTTGCAAATTCCAGAGCTGCAAACTCAGCTGTTCTTTTATCAGTAGGAAGCATCATTGTTATCATTACAATTCCATCTGCACACCATTCCATTTCAGGCTTAATTTTAGTTCCATTTCTATATTCATCTGATTCTTTTAGTCTATTTTCCACATTATCAAAATCATCAAGCTCATCGATATATATTATTTTGTCTGGATTTTCAAATGTACATCCATCTATTAACATTGATGGATTATCTATAGCATTTTCATCGTATTGAGCTACATTATTGTATCCAAAGTGAGCAGTTACAGGTGCTAAATAATCTTCTTCTCTTTCATAAACAGTGCCTTCACCAACTCCTCCTTTTATTTTTCTAGATATTCCATCACCATTTCTTTCTGGATAATTTCCAGAATCAACAAAAAATCCTTGTTCTACAGATTCAAAATATCCACCAACTTCAAATATTTCTTCCATATATAATACAGCTCTTTCTTTAAGTTCTCTTGCTTTGTCTCTTAATTCACCTACATCTTTAAGTTCTATCATATCCATAAGACCATCCATACCAACTAAAGCTTGCTTTGCTGTATCACATGCTTCTATGTTGTATATATGCCAAGGTACATTTCTACCTTCATCAGGTGTTATAGTTGATTGTATGTCAGCTCTAGTTAATACTGATGTCAATAAATTTAATACATGAGTAACTGTTGCTTCTCTAGTTGATGATTCCATATATTTAGTATTCATTTGAGCTCTCATCTTATAATCGCTAAATAATTCTCTAAGTGCAACAGCATAAGGTAAGTCTATTCTTAAACATGGTGCTGGAGGTGCTGTTGGCGGAACTGTTGATAGGCATATATTGCTTTTATCTATTCCTATTTTTTCTGAGAATATAGAGTTTAAAGCGTGTTGAACCATAAGTTCAGGCATTACCTTCCATGCTTCTCTAGCAGTAGCATTAGCATTATGTGCTCCATCTATTTGAGCTATATTGGCAAAAGCCATTATTTTCTTAGCTTCACAAGCATCTACAAAAGACCTTACCATGTTTATATTTCTATATAGAACATTGTATTGTGGGTCTTGGTGTGCTCCATTAACCCCTTCTTCAGCAAACATTACTGCTACTTCAGGGCCAGCAACACCACTTACATATGAATGGTAATTAATAGGTCTACCAACTTCTTCTTCTATAAAATCAAGAGCTTTTCTCTGAGCTCTTACTTGTTTTCTTGTTATTGGAACTCCACCTATACCTTGAGGAGTACCTTCTATAAGTCCGTCAAAATGTGATTGTCCAGCAGTTCTAATAACCATTAAATGGTCAGCACCATGATGAGCTGCCATCCTCATTCTTCTTATATCATCTTCAAATCTACCAGAAGCTATTTCAGTAGTAATAACTGGGCTTGGTTGAGGGTCTATATTATTGAAGTACTTAGATGATGGTAGCCCCACACTGTCTTTTAAAGGTTTTGTACAGTCTTTATATTTAAAAGGTCCCATTTCAAGATTTTCCAAATGTTCTCTCCAAACCCAACCTCTTCGTTTTGGTTTATATTTATCCAAATCTTTTAATATATAGTCTATATCCAATTTTTTATTTTCCTTTAACATGATTCTACCCCTTCTCTAAATAAACATGTAACTTCATCCCAATATTCACCATTGACTAATAGTAAACCTGCTTCTCTAACTGTTATATTTTTAGATTTAGCCAGCTTATAAACTACATGCCCTGCTCCTTTACCTATAAGACCTCTTTCCATAACCCCTTCTAAAATAGGTTTTACTTCAAGAGAAGAAAATCCCATTCTTAACAAGACAGACCTTTCTATTGATGGTGTTGTATTCTTTTTACCAAGTTCTATCATTGGTTCTACTATCTGGGTAGCTAAACTCCAAAACCTTTCTTTTAACTCATCATCACTCAGTTCTTGAAGATGTTTTCTTCTAACTTCAAAATCATCCGCTCTTTTTTTCATGAACATTCCCCCATTCATATCAATTTAAGTGAATTTTCCAAATATTTATTCTATGTTAAATTAAAAAACAGTAATTATTATAAATTATTTAAAACATCAGCAACAAAATCTCTTGAACTTTTTACTTCTTCCATTAAAAATTCTATATCTTGATTACTTAAACTATCAACATTATCAATGTGATTGTTAGATATACAATTTTTTATAAATGATTTTCTTATTTTATTCATGTCAACATCAACACATTTCAATAATTCTGGTCTTTCTGGTAATATTAAGTTTACTCCTGCAATTTCTTCTCTTGGATTTCCAAATTTTATATCTATTCCATTTTCTCTTGCAAAAGTAAGTTGTGGACATATGTGTTTACCTGCACCTGTATATTCTGTTTCTTGTACTACTATAATTTTATCTTCATCTAATTCTTGAGCTAAAGAGAATGCTGCTGCTAAAGATGTATTTCCTGCAGGACCTCTTTCTATACCTTCTAACTGTGCCAGTAATTCAGTTGTATAAAAAACCTCTCCTTGTTTTACTAACACGTATCTGTCCATATATCTAAGTGGTCTAGCTGCAGACCTAGGTACATCTGATCTATCAGGCCACGTACAAAATGGTATACCAAAACCTGTATGCCCTGTTGTAAATGATTTTTTATTAAATTGATTATCACTAGCCATATGCAATCCTTTTAAATCGACACTTGCTCCTACTACTTTAGTGTTAAGAGAACCAGCTTTTATCAATCCCCTTGCAGTTCCAGTGAGATTACCTCCACCTGCATTTGTGCAAACAACTACATCAGGGTCTTTTTTATATTTTTCTCTAAATTGAATAGCTAACTCATACCCTAAAGTTTCTACACCTGCAATCCCAAATGGTGAATATAATGACGCATTAAAATATCCTGTTTCTTCTAATAAGACTAAGAATGTATAAAATAATTCTGGTCCAACAGTTAATTGAACAACCTCTGCTCCATATGCCTCACATTTTCTTGCTTTTTCTATAATTTCAGGTTGACCTACACCATTAGAATCATAACATTCCTGCACTATTATGCATTTTAAACCTTGCATTGCCGCTTGAGATGCTACAGCTGCACCATAATTTCCACTAGTAGCTGCTATCACACCTTTATATCCCATTTTTTTGGCATGGTATACTGCAGTGGCTGCCCTTCTTGCTTTAAAACTACCAGATGCATTCATTGCTTCATCTTTTACAAATATTCTAGCACCCTTACCATCTGGAGCACATTTTCTAGCTAACTTAGTCAAATTTTTAAGTTCTATTATAGGTGTATTTCCAACAGCATACTGGGATTGAATTACTTCAATATCTTGTAATGTATATCCTGTTTCACTCATCATTTTTTCATAATCAAATCCTATTCCTTCTTGTTCAAAGGAAGAGTAATCAAGCCCAATTGCATTTTTCATTATTTCATTATTTCTTCCCATAACAGCTTGATAACTCATATCTCTCATTGATGCTGTATTATTCATTATATACACCTCCAAATAATATTTCTTTAGCTTGTATTCCTATTTGAAGTAACTCTGGTATACATTTACCATAATCATGAGTATAATATGGATTTACTTTAAGTAAATTGCCTTTTACAAGTCTGCCTGTAATTGTTTTAACTTCTACTAAATCACCTATAGAGGCATCATTTTGTATAAATCCTTTAACCCACATTTCTAAGGATACTTTTTTAGTATCCTCTGGAACTTGTGGAGCTCTTTCTTCTGGAGTCAATACTATATTGTGTATAATAACCCAATCATTAATTTTAGCATCCATTTTTTCATCCCCTTATTAATTAACTATTATTTTACTAATCAGTTTACTGTTATTTTGTTAATTAACTATTATTTTACTAATTAGCTAACTGTTATTTTACTAATTAGCATTTGATTCTTCCTCTAATTCAACTTCTATCTGATTTCTTACATCTCCCATTATTGCTCTAGGTACTGGTATATCCAACATAGTTTTAAGACCTGGTCTAGCATTTATTATTAATGGAATAGAGTTTACTATCATTGCATAAGTACCTACTCCTCCAGGTATTTCAGGATTTATTTGTAAATCAATGTTTGGTATACCTTTTATTGATACATAGTCTCCTGTTTTAATGCCTTCTGCTTCTGGTATTATCTGTTGTGGATGCTCCATTTCAATTAAAACTTCTCCGTTTACATATCCATATCCACATTGTCTACAACCAGCAACATTTCCAGCCAATGCCTCTCCGTACTTAGATTTTCTATCTACTGTAGTCATTATTGGCTCTTTTGTTTGTTCTATCTTGTCTAGTTTCCATCCTAATCCATCAGCTATCATATTTATTGATTCCACAAACCCTACATGACCTGCTATAGTATTATTTTCTACACCTTTTATAAACGCCTCTTTTGTTACTCCAACGCCTTGTTCTACCATAACAGATTTTCCAAATGGTGATAAATCATTTACTCTCTTAGCTTTTATACTAGTAACTTCTTCACAAGTCCCTGAAAGTGCTAATACTAATAAATCTAATACAAAACCTGGATTTATTCCTGTTCCAAGTATGCTTACTCCATTCTCCTTTGCAACTTCATCCATTTGTTTAGCTAAATCTGCATCATCAGCTTGTGGATATGCCATTTGTTCTGCTGTTGATATAACATTTATTTTTCTATTTAATAAGAACATTATTTTATCAAAAGCCTTTTTAGTAAATGAATCCGTTGCTAACAAAACAACATCCACGCTTTTTTCTCTAAAAACTTCTTCATAATTTCCATTGATAATAACCTCTGGTCTTTCTCCTCTTTCAATACCTAAAACGTCATACATACTTTTACCTGAAGTACTTCTACTACAAACAGATACTATTTCTATACCTTCTTTTTTTAGAATCATATTAGCCATACCTATTCCCATAGCTCCAAATCCCCATATTCCAACTCTTACTTTTCTCATATATACACCCTCCTAAAAATTTATATATTCTTAACAATTATTTAAAGCATAAATCATGCCAACTTTAAAATTAAAATAAATATTTATTGGAACGTTGAAACTATAATTATTTTGTTATGTATTTTCATAAATAAAAAATAATATTTCTTCTAACAAATAAAAAAAAGAGCAAAATATTTTGCTCTTTTATAATAATTTTGCTCCTTTATTTTGCTTTTTTATTTTACTTCTATTTTACTTCTATTTTACTTTTTTGTTTTGTTTATTTATAATATTTTAATATTATATTTTTTTATTTTATACTGTAAATTTTGCCTATTCATACCTAAAATTGATGCAGCTTTAGTTATATTGTACGATGTTTTTTCTAATGATTCATATATATAATTTTCTTCTATCTCACTAAGAATATTATTAAGTGTCTTCTTCCCTAAATCATTTAAAGAATAATTGTTACTCTCTTTATTCTCTTTAATATTGTAATAGTCATTTAGATTAATCATACTTGTTTCTATTTGTATCTCGTCTTCCATCATACTCATAGTACAATAAATTATGTTTTCCAGCTCTCTTACGTTACCTTGCCAGTCATAATTTTCTAAAATTCTGATAGCTTCATCTGAAATACCTATCACCTTTTTATTTAACTTTTTATTATACTTTGAAATAAATTTTTTGCACAATAGAGATATATCCTCTTTTCTATCTCTAAGAGGAGGAATTTTTATATGAATTATGTTAAGCCTATAATACAAATCTTTTCTTATTTTATGCTCATTTAAAATGACCTTTGGACTTTCATTTGTTGTTGCAATAATTCTTACATCTATAGGTATATCCTTAGTTCCTCCAACCCTTCTTACATAACCTTCTTGTAAAACCCTTAGTACTTTAGCCTGTAACATAATAGGCATGGAATTTATTTCATCCAGTAATAAAGTCCCTTTGTTAGCTTGTTCAAATAAGCCTGGCCTATCTATTGCCCCTGTAAATCCTCCCTTGCTAGTTCCAAATAGTATGCCTTCGAATAATGATTCTGGTAAAGCTGCACAATTTTGTGCTATAAACGGATAATTTTTTCTATTACTTCCGTAGTGGATTGACTGGCTAAATAATTCTTTACCCGTTCCAGTTTCTCCATATATAAATACTGAAGCATCAGACTTACAAGCTTTCTTAGATTTTGCTATTGCCTCTTTAATAAGGTTACTTTCTCCTAAAATATCATCAAATTCATAGCCCTTCTTTTGTCTGCTATTAACTTTATTGATTAAATTTTTTTTATAATTTCTATTTAGTAAATTTTCTATGGTTGTCATATTCTTTGATATTTCAAGTGCTCCTACAAATTCTCCTTTAACATCAATTGGTATTGTAGTATTAATTGCTGTTATCTCTTTTCCATTTTTATCTAGATATTTTTGAATGTTGTCTTTGATAATTTCCCTTTTTTCCAAAACTTCTACTAGTGTACTTCTATTTATTTTCATTTTCTTTACTATATCAAAAAATGAATTAGTTAAAATATCATGCCTGTTCATTTTTTCCATTTTTTGTACAGAATCATTGTAGATTATAGTTTTCCCTTCTTTATTAACAAAATGTACCCCTTCATCAATATTTTCCAATATTTCATTCATTATTTTAAAAAATATCTCTTGGTTCAACTATATCACCCCAGTACCTAAATATATAAAAACCCAAAAAATTAATAAAATGTTGCCATTGTATTTATCTTATCATATATTTATGATATTTTTTATGTACATTATATTAATATATTTTTAAGATTATATATATTTCTGTTCTTTCACGTTTATACGTGATATAATCTACTAAATCAAAATTTTGTTAGGAAGTTTTAATTGTAGATTATTCATATAATCTAACATTTTAATAAGGAGGTATGATAGCTTTGAAATTAAAAATTATTGGTAGTGGTGGTATGTCAATTATTCCAAGTTCATTTTGTAAATGCAAAATATGTGAGGAAGCCAGGCAAAAAGGTGGAAGATATGAAAGATTAGGTCCAAGCCTATATATTGATGATATAAAAATGTTGATAGACACACCTGAAGATATTGCAGTGGCTTGCAACAGGCAAAAAATATCACAAGTAAAACACCTTTCGATTTCTCACCATGACCCAGACCATGTTAAAGGCATTAGAATTGTCGAAAAAATTGGCTATGACTTTATTACAGATAAAAATACTCCTATTGAATTTTATGCGTTGCCTGAAGTGATTGAAGATATAAATCGAATGAACCTTGATTGTCTTAAATATTATGGGGATGTTCTACACTGCATTTCTGTTAATGAAACTTCTCATATAAAGATAGATAATTTTGATATTGATTTGTTTAACAACAACCGAGATAGGAATATAACCTTCTATGTTATCAGAGAGAATGATAAAAAGGTTATATACGCTTGTTGCAATCCAAAACCATTTACTCATAATGATATGTACTTTGATGCAGATGTTTTAATAATCAGTTTAGTTTCTGATGATGGCATATTAAACGATGGAACGGAGCTTAAAGACGCACCATTCAAAGATGAAATATTTACTTTAGATGAAGTTATAGAAATTAAAAATTATTACAGAATTAAAAAGGTTATAGTTACACATATTGATGAAATGTGGGGAAAATCATATGGTTATTACAGTGAATTAGAAAAGAAACTTGATAATATTTATTTTGCCTATGATGGTATGGAAATTATAGTTTAAAGTATCAGATAATAAACATAATGCAAAGTTGATAAATTTCACTTTAGTATTTTAGTCAAAAAATAATAGTATATCTAAAATATTTAATTTTACCTTAGATATTATATTATTGATACAGAAAATGCTAAGGTCGAAAATATATCAATAAATGGTAATAAAGCTAAATATGTAGAAAAAGAAACTTCTATTCAATTATTTTGGAATGATAAGAAATGCATTTAAAAAGAATAAAAAAACAAAACCCTTTAAGAAAACTCGGTAATGTAAAATAATTTGTGCTTCAAGGTTAATAAAAATCTTCTTTATGGCAATGATTTAAATATAATCAAATGTCGTAAAGGAGATTTTTTATGAATACTTTAAGAAAACAATTAGTCAAAGAAATTATATCAGATGGATAATTTATAAAATCTGGAGATATAAGTAGCTATCTAAGAGATATGTTCAAAGATATATTGCAAGAGATGTTAGAACAAGAAATGGCAGTAGAGTTAGGTTATGAAAAGGGCGACAGCCTTAATAAGAATACAAGTAACAGAAGAAATGGATATAGCAAAAAAACTGTAAAGTCAAAATTTGGTGATGTAGAACTTGATGTTCCAAGAGATAGATATAATGACTTTAACCCAGTAGTCGTTCCTAAAAATATTAGAGATATCTCAGGAATTGAAGAAAAAATAATATCACTTTATGCAAGAGGTATGTCAACAAGAGATATACATGACCAAATATTAGATTTATACGGTATAGAAATTTCAGCTGATCAAGTAAGCAATATAACAAATGTTGTAATTCAAAGAGCTAAAGAGTGGCAAAACAGACCTCTTGAACAAGTTTATCCTTTTGTATTTATGGATGCAATTCATTATAAAGTAAGAGATGATGGAAAAATAAAAAATAAAGCTGCATATGTAGTTTTAGGAGTAAATAAGGATGGTTTCAAAGAGATTTTAGGAATATGGATAGGTGAAAACGAAACTTCAAAGTTTTGGTATAGTGTTTTAACCGATTTAAAAAATAGAGGTGTTAAAGATGTACTAATTTTTAGTGTTGATGGATTAAATGGCTTCAAAGAGGCGATAGCCGCAAGTTATCCTAATTCTATAATACAAAAATGTATAATCCATCAAATAAGAAATACTTTTAAATATGTTTCATACAAAGATTCAAAAGCATTAATAAGTGATTTTAAATCTGTATATAAAGCAGTTAATGAACAAGAAGCCTCATCGGCTTTAGATAAAATAGATGAAAAATGGGGTAAACAGTATCCTTCGGCAATTAAAATTTGGAGAAATAACTGGGATGTTATAGCACCATTCTTTAGTTTTCCTGAAGAAATAAGGACTATAATGTACACTACAAATATAATTGAAGGACTTAATAGACAGTTTAGAAAGGTCACAAAAACAAAGTCCACCTTTCCATCAGACGACTCACTATTAAAAATATTGTTCTTAGCAAGTGAAAATGTGATGAAAAAATGGACTATGAGATATAGAAACTGGGATAGTATATATAATCAGTTATCTATATTCTTTGATAATAGAATATAATTTTTAAAAATCATATTCTAAAAATTTGCCATAATATATATGATTTCCAAAAATATTTAGAAATATCCCAGTATATATTTTTTACAATTTATTAGAATAAAATTCATATATTAGGAAATATTAATAGTAAATAAATAATTGTTGCTATAAAGTAGAAATTATCTTTAAAAGCACAAATTAATTTACAGTCTCCTTATTATTATATATCTGTATACACTTTTTATTTTTATATCCTTTAATTTAACTTATTTCAAGCATCTTCAAGTACTTCTCATTAATTCTATATACATCCTTTTCTCTAGATAAAATCTCTATATCTTCAAGATTATTAAACACTTCCATCAACTGGTCAACTAATTCGATTTCCCTTATTCCAGCCTTTAAGTATCTACTTTTATTCTTTTTAATATAGTTTTCTAATGTCATAGAATAATTATCTTTATTACAAATATATTTTAATATATGTTCTTCTGTTGCTGATAGAGTTATGTCATTTTCAAATAATTCCTCTTTTAGTATACTCTCTAAAGACTTTCTATCATGCATGTCTCTCATTTCATTGATAGATTGTATTATAGACTTTAACATGAACTCTATAAATACAGTTAAATTATATCCCTTATCCTCTACATCAAGTATAGCCTTATAATACTTAGTTCTGTTTTTAGATATCATATATGATATTGAGACTTCTTGAAAGTATCATATCCTTTATCAATTAAATATAAATAAGATAATGCTCTTGATGTTCTTCCATTACCATCACTAAAAGGATGAACATATACAAAGTAGAAATGAATTATTGCACTCTTTACTAAATCATTTACCTTACTATCTTCCATAAAAGTTATTAATTCACCCATAAAGTCATATATTTTCAAAGGATCAAGTCCTGTATGTATAATCTCACCTTTTGAATCACATACATATACTTTTTCAGTTCTGTACTCATATTCTTCTGAATCTAAGCAGTTTTCACCCAATATATGATGTAAATTATATATAAATTTGTGGCTATATAATTTATCTAAATTATCTAATCCATATTCTAAAGCTCTATGATTATTGTAAATCATATATTCACTTTTATTACTTGGTTTCATCTTTCCTCTAATTATAGATTTTGCAATCTTTCTAGTTGAAAAAGCACCTTCAATCATACTAGAATAATAAGACTCTAAGGCTAAATCATTTTTATCTTCTATTATTTTAAATATCTTGATTGATGTTAATCTCTCTATTTCATCTATTGAATTTAATATGTTATCAGTTTCATGATAGTATAGTTCTTTATCATCAAAGCTCTTTAAGGAAAGTATAATCTTATCTCCAATAGAGTATTTATTTTTATATTCTTCTATTGTCAGTTTAATCACCACCTTAGTTTATCTTTATCTATTAATATTAACAAAAAGTATTAGTTTTTACACCATTTTTGATTGTTTATTTTATATATTATGATTCTACTTCTGATAATTAAATCTTATTGAAAATACATTCTTAAAATTTAATAAAAAAATTTATATATAAGTGTCTAAAAAACGATTCTTTATTCGTTATATAAATAATACTAAAAAGGGGGGATTATATAATGCTATTTAGTAAACACTCTTTTAGAAAAAAACGGTGATAAACTTGTTTTAAATTTTGTCTTTGACTAATTGTTTTCTTAAAGTATTCATAAAAAATCTTCTTTACAACATTTGATTATATTTAAATCATTGCCATAAAGAGGGTCTTTAAAATAAAGTGTGTATTCTTCTAAAAAATGGTGATAATTAAAATATTAAATATCACTATATAAAAGGAAGGTGCACACTTTTTATGTTTAACAAAAACGAAATATTAAAAAAACTTAT
>NZ_JADGMN010000014.1:0-103682 GCF_020662285.1 Clostridioides sp. ES-S-0108-01
CAATTATATCTTTCATTTTCAAAACCTCCAAAATTTTTTATATGAATATTATTCCAAATTTACCAATTTTGTATACCAAAAAGACTATAGGTAAATTTGTTTTTACACAAATCTACTTACAGCCCCTATTTCTATGCTTAATTGTACTACTTTAAAATTTGTAATATAATGGAATAAAACAATAGTATACAATAAATTATTGTAAATACTAATAAATTTATATAGTATATAAAAAAATTACATTCTTTGTAGTTGTATTGTTAAACCGTATTATAAATAAGTGATACGGTTTTTTGTCAACTTAGAAATTAATAATATTAAAATAATAAAAAAGTGTTGAAAGTATATTGTATTTAAGGTAGAATTAAATAAAATATTATAACATTATAATGTTTATAAAATTGTTAATAAAAATTTGGAGGGAAATATATGATAAAAATAATGTTGGCTTGTTCAGCGGGAATGTCTACAAGTTTATTAGTTAATAAGATGGAAAGTGCAGCTAAAGAAAACGGTATAGAGTCACAAATTTGGGCAATACCAGAATCAAATATACAAAATGAAATAGAAAAATGTGATGTTTTATTATTAGGACCACAAGTTAGATACATATTGTCTAAGGCTCAGGAAATAGCTAAGCCATATAATGTACCAGTAGAAGTTATAAATATGATGCACTATGGGACAGTTGATTAAAAAATAGCTACACACACTTGTGACTTTAGTCATGAGTTAGTAGCTAAATTAGTCAGCATATAGGGAAACTTATATGTAGAGATAGGATAGAACCTATCCAATACTACTTGAATTGCTAAAAACCCCTAAAGCTAACCAAACTAAAACATAAGGATGAAATAAACCTAAGTGTGAAAGTTACGAAAGTAGAAAAAATTGGTTAGATGGTATAAGGTTAAATCCTAAGTACTTTAAAATGGGCAATCAGCAGGTAAACTCCGAATAGGAGAAACTTCAACGACTATTCCTCTTGAGGGAAGTACACTACAAGCTATCGGTAGTGGAAGTGGGTAGACCTTAACGGATAATGCCGAAGGATAAGATATAGTCTGTGCTTGCATGAAAGTGTAAGAAGTTCATAAGAGAACTGCATAGGTAGTAGCGAACTTATGTGAACGACAACCTCAAAAATGATAAAAGTTAAGACTTACGGTTCTTAAATATGTTATTTAAAAATAAATATAAAAACCTTCTAAATAATTGTTTTAAATAATTACGTTTGTTAATATTATAATAGGTTATGAAAAATGGAAGTGAATCAGATATGTGGCACAATACTATATAGTATGGTATGTAAAATATAGACATTCAGTATTAACATAATCAGAAAAAACAATTAAAGTGAGGTGATAGTAGTGGAAAAAGCTTATAAGTTTAGAATGTATCCAAATAAAAAACAGCAAGAGTTAATTAACAAAACTTTTGGATGTTGTAGATTTGTATATAATAAGTATCTTGCTAAAAGAATAGAAGTTTATAAAAATGATAAAGAAACTTTTACTTATAAACAGTGCAGTTCTGATTTGACCAATTTAAAAAAAGAATTAAAGTGGCTTAAAGAACCTGACAAATTTTCACTACAAAACGCCTTAAAAGATTTAGAAAACGCATATGAAAAATTCTTTAAAGGAAAGGCAGGATTTCCTAAATTTAAATCAAAGAAAATTAATAGATTTTCATATAAGACGAACTTTACAAATGGAAATATTATGTACTTTAGTCAATATATAAAATTACCTAAACTTGGTATGGTTAAAGTAAGGGATAAACAAGTCCCTCAAGGGAGAATACTTAATGCTACTGTATCTAAAGAACCAAGTGGTAAATATTATGTATCATTATGCTGTACTGATGTAGATATTGAAGCATTTGAAAATACTAATAATCAGATAGGTCTAGATTTAGGAATTAAAGAGTTTTGTATCTCAAGTTGTGGAGACTTTATAGAAAATCCTAAGTATCTTAAGAAGTCATTAAGAAAACTTTCTAAATTACAAAGAGAATTATCGAGAAAAACAATCGGTAGTTTAAATAGAAATAAAGCAAGATTAAAAGTTGCAAGACTTCAAGAACATATATCTAATCAAAGGAAGGATTTCCTACAAAAATTATCTACTAAATTAATAAAAGAGAATGATATTATTTGCATAGAAGATTTACAAGTAAAGAACATGATTAAAAATCGTAAACTATCTCTCTCTATTTCTGATGTGTCGTGGTCAGAATTTGTTCGTCAATTAGAATATAAGGCTAATTGGCATGGTAGACAAATTGTAAAGGTAGGTAAGTTCTTTGCAAGTTCACAAATATGCAATAAATGTGGGTACAAAAACGAGGAAGTGAAGAACTTAAATATAAGAGAATGGATTTGTCCTTGTTGTAATGAAACTCACGATAGAGATATAAATGCAAGTATAAATATATTAAAAGAAGGATTAAGACTAATAAAAATTCAAAATAAATAACTTATGTAAGAACCGTAGGAACTACGGGGATAGCTTGTGGAGAATTTGTAAGACATATTTTATATGCAAAATTCTATGAAGCAGGAACCCTGTGACTTTAGTCATGGGAGGTTCAGGGGAAAGCTGTTTTAAATAGAGCTATAGAACTTAACAATGCTAAGTAATAGAAAATATAATGTATGTTTAATATATAAATTGGGAGAATCAAAGGATGGACGAAAAAATTATAGAGATTTCTTTTGGTATAATAGGCTATGCAGGTGAAGGTAAAGGATTAGCTTTTGAGGCAATAAAAGAAGCTAAAAATGGAAACATAGAAAAAGCAAAAGAATTATTAAAAGAGTCTAAGGAAGTTATAAATAAGGCACATAGATATCAAACAGAATTAATACAAAATGAAGCTAGTGGAAACAAGACTGAACTAAGTGTCATACTTGTACATGCACAGGACCACTTAATGAATGGTATGAATTTTCAACAGTTGGCTGAGGAAATCGTTGATTTACATTTGAGATTACAAGATAAGTAAAAATTAAAGAGAATAAATTAAGAGAGTTCTTAAAATATACATTATGTGTTGCACACTAATTGCTAGATTGTTGGTTCAATATTTGGTGAGCAGTACATTAAGTTTGTTTTGAGGACTTTTTTTGTATTGAGTTTAAAGTTAATGGATATTTACTATTAATAGTATAAGATTATATGTTATAATATTATAACATATAATTTAAGAGGTGAATCATGTTAAGAAATCAACCATTATATATACAAGTCGTTGAGATATTAAAGCAAAAAATATTAAATAACGAATATAAAATTGATAAAAATATTCCAACAGAAAGAGAATTAGAGCAAGAATTTGGGGTCAGTAAAATTACTATTAGAAAAGCTATTGAGATATTAGAATCAGAAGGATATGTAGAGAAAAAAAGTGGAAAAGGGACAAAAGTAATAAGTAATAATCTTTTTAATAAGCTATCGAAGGCAGAGTCTTTTTCAAGTATACTTTTATCTAAAGGTCATAAGTTATCTAAAGAGACTATTTCAATTGAAAAAATAATAAATGATAAAAATTCACAAGTGTTTAGTATATTTGGAGAAAAATGTATCAAGATTACTAGAATGTATTACTTGGATAGTAAGCCATATATATTTTTTACTCATTATATACCTTTTGACGAAAATCTAACTGTTGAAAGTTTTAATAATGAAAGTTCTTTATATATGTATTTATACAGGAGAAATATAAATATAACTAGATTTGAAGATGAATTTTTTATAGAAGAATCTGAGCTAGAAGTATCAAAGGCTTTAAATCTAGATAAAGATATATTATTAGGAAGAAAAAGAAAGACCTATGATGATAGCGATAATATAGTTGAGTTATCATTTGCAAGATATAATACAGAAGTACAAAATTACGTAATTAAATATGAAATATAATAAAAATCCTGAGTTTATTAAAATGATAATATGCTCAGGATTTTTATTTGTATTATAAAAAAAATAATATTATAACATTATAATGTTTACAAGCAAACATTATAATGTTATAATAATTTTAAGCAAATAAGTGATATTATCAATTATATAAAAATTAATTTTGTTATGAAATCGTTATTGCATTATAAATAAAGGAGAATATCACTAATACAGGGGGGGAATTATGGAAAAATTCGCAAGTTTTTTAGAGCGCAAGGTTATGCCTGTAGCAGCGAAGATAAGTAATCAAAGACATATGAGAGCTGTAAGGGCAGGTATAATAGCAACATTGCCACTAACAATAGTGGGTTCATTTTTTACAATATTATTAAACATACCTATTGATGCTTATATGGATTTTATAGCTCCATTTAAGGCAACATTAGATATACCATTTAGATATACTGTAGGATTTTTATCTCTATATGCTACTTTTGGAATAGCATCATCACTTGCCAAAAGCTACAACCTAGATACAACAGGTGTTGGTATGCTTGCAGTTATGGCATTTTTGGTTTCTACAATAGTTCCAACTCAAGTGATTGACCCGATAGATGGAGTTATAGAAGCTGGTAGATGGATGGACATGGCAAAACTTAATTCACCATCATTGTTTGGAGCAATAGTGACGTCATTAATTACTGTTGAGATATATCGTTTTATGAAGGAAAGGAATATTACAATTAAGATGCCAGCAGGGGTTCCACCAGAGGTCTCAAACTCATTTACTGCATTATTACCAACAGCAGTGGTGTTAATGTTATTCTGGGTAATAAGACATATACTTGGATTTGATATAAGTGCAGCGCTGAGTTCTATGTTATCACCTTTAAAAGGATTCTTATCAGGAAACAGTTTAGGTGGTGGACTGCTGACAGTATTTCTGATAACAGTATTCTGGGTACTTGGAATACATGGTCCAGCTATAATGGGTCCAGTAATAAGACCTATATGGGATATGTCTATAGCAGAAAATATAACTGCATTCACAGAAGGAGTATCAGCTCATGCAATGCCAAATATATTTACAGAACAATTTTTACAATGGTATGTATGGATAGGAGGAGCAGGTGCTACTCTTGCATTAGTTATAATGTTTATGTTTTCTAAGTCAAAATACCTAAAAAGCTTAGGAAGATTAGGATTTTTACCAGGTCTATTTAACATAAATGAACCCATAATATTTGGAGCACCGATAGTTATGAATCCGATATTAGGTATACCATTTATAGTTGGACCTATGATAATGACAGCTCTATCGTATGTTCTTACTATTACAGGGATTATACCTATGATGGTAGCAAGATTACCATTTGCAATGCCAGCACCAATAGCAGCAGTAATGAGTACTAACTGGAGTATAATGGCAGGTATCTTAGTACTAATCAACTTTATAATATCATTTGTTGTTTATTACCCATTTTTTAAGGTTTTTGAAAAGCAACAATTACAAAGAGAACAAGAAGAAATAAGTGAAAGTTTATAAAAATACATATATATAGAAGTTTTGTATTGTAAATATAAAAAACTTATAAATTATTAAAGGTGAAGGTAGGAGGAATTACCTTCACTTTTATTTTATATATTTCAAAAAATATAACTTGAGGAGGAGAAAGATGGAAAGAAGATTAGGTATATCAGTATATCCAGAGCATAGTAATATGGAAGATGATAAAGCATATATAAAAATGGCTTCAAAGTATGGATTTAAAAGAATATTTATGTGTATGCTTTCAATTACAAGACCAAAGAAAGAGGTTAAAAAACATTTTAAAGAGATTATAACTTACGCAAGAGACTTAGGATTTGAAGTAATCCTTGATATAGCTCCAAATATATTTGATATATTAGAAATATCTTATGATGATTTAACATTTTTCAATGAGTTAAATGCTAGTGGAATAAGACTTGACTATGGATATGATGGAAGTAAAGAAGCAATGATTTCTTTCAACCCATATGATTTAAAAGTAGAGCTAAATATGAGTAATGATGTAGCATACTTAGATAATATAATTACGTACAAGCCAAATATAAATAATATATATGGTTGTCATAATTTTTATCCTCAAAAGGGTACAGGTTTACCATATGATTTCTTTGTAAGATGTTCAAATAGATTTAAAAAGTATGGAATAAGAACTGCGGCTTTTGTTAATTCAAAACATGCAACAATAGGACCTTGGAATATAAATGATGGACTGTGTACACTTGAAATGCATAGAAATTTAGATATAGCTACAGCAACTAAACACTTATTTGCAACTGGTTTGATTGATGATGTGATTGTAGGAAATGCATATGCAAGTGAAGATGAGTTAAAAAGAATGGCTGAAGCAAATAAATATCAAGTTGTATTTAATGTAGTAGCCGAGGAGAAAACTTCTGAAGTAGAAAAGATAATAATGATAAACGAGCAACATTTTAGAAGAGGGGACATAACTAGTCAGGTAGCCAGGTCTACAGAGGTAAGAAAAAAATATGCTAAAGAAAATTTCCATAAACATGATAACATTACTGTTTTTAAAAGAGGAGATGTAGTGATTGGTAATGATGACTTTGGAAAGTATAAAGGGGAATTACAGTTGATACTTCAAGACTGTGAAGATGAAAGAAAAAATAAGGTTGGTAGAATAAAGGAAGATGAAATAATGCTTTTAGACTTTATTGAACCTTGGAGTAAATTTAAGATTATTTTAGAGGGAGAGTAAAGTGAAGATAGACATATTAATCAAAGGTGGAAAAACAGTAGATAAACATATAATTGATATCGCTATATCAGAAGGTAAAATAATAGAGGTAGCAAATCATATAGATGATTCTAAGTATCAGGCAAGCCAAATCATAGAACTGGATGGAGAGACATTTATTAGTGCAGGGTGGATAGATATACATACACACTGCTATGAAAGGTTAGAGATTTACAAGGATTATCCTGATGAGGTTGGAATAAAAAGTGGAGTTACTACTGTAGTAGATACAGGTACAACAGGTGCTTTAGATATAGATAAATTTTATAAGGATACTAAAAAGTACAAAACAAACGTATATGCTTTAATAAATATTGCTAAGCAGGGAATAACATCTCAAGATGAACTTTCAAATATGATGAGCATAGATGAGGATAAGCTTAAAGATGCAGTTAAAAGATACAAAGATTTTATTGTTGGAATCAAAGCTAGAATGAGTAAAAGTGTTGTAATTTCAAATGGTATTGAACCCTTGAAGTTAGCCAAAAGAATTAAAAAAGAACTTAATCTACCTATGATGGTTCACTTTGGCAGTTCTCCTCCAACTATAGAGGATATATTAGGTTATATGGAAAAAGGTGATATATTAACTCATATATATAATGGAAAACCAAATGGAATATTAAAAGGTAATAAAGTTAAAGCTGAAATTATAGAAGCTAAAGAAAGAGGTATAATCCTTGATGTAGGTCATGGAACAGAAAGTTTTAGTATGGATGTTGCAGTGAAAGCTAAGGATGCAGGACTTTTTCCAGATACTATAAGTACAGATATATATATTAAAAATAGAATAAATGGTCCAGTATATAGCTTGTCTACAACAATGGAAAAGTTTATATATATGGGTTACTCACTTGAAGATATAATAAATAAGGTTACTAAAAATGCAGCAAATGCAATAAACTTAAAAAATAAAGGTTTAATAAAAAAAGGATATGATGCTGATTTAACCATATTTGACGTGGTGAATGAAGAAAAAGAACTTCAAGATTCTTTGAATAAGTTAGTAATCACAAATACGTCCATAAAGCCAAAGGCTGTAGTAATAAATGGAGAGTATTTGAATATATGTTAGTCCATAAAATAGAATACATAGATGGGAGAGACTGATTGTATGAGTAGTATATTTGAAAAGTACTCTGTAAGACGTGTTATAAATGCTTCAGGTAAAATGACTATACTAGGGGTGTCAACACTAGATAAGGAAGTTATTGAAGCAATAGGTCAAGGGTGTAAAAATTTCTTCATAGTAGAAGAACTTGTAAATAAAACAGGTGAATATATATCAAATTTATTAGGGTGTGAAAGTGCAGTAATAGTTTCTAGTGCATCTGCTGGAATTGCACAGAGTGTAGGTGCAATAATAGCAAAGGATGATATGAATTTAGTTTACAATATAAATAACCATAAGAAACAAGTTAAAAGAGAAATAATAATTCCAAAAGGGCACAATGTTGACTATGGAGTTCCAGTAGAAACAATGATAAGACTTGGCGGTGGAGAAGTTGTTGAGGCTGGATATAGCAATATGTGCAATAAGGAACATATAATAAGAGAGATAAATGACAATACAGCAGCAATTATGTATGTTAAATCTCATCATTGTGTTCAAAAGAGTATGCTAAGTGTATTAGATGCAGTGCAAGTTGCCAAAGAATATAATTTACCTTTAATAGTAGATGCAGCTGCAGAGGAAGATTTAAAAGTATACTATGAATTAGGAGCAGACTTAGTCATCTACAGTGGTGCAAAGGCTATAGAGGGTCCTAGTTCAGGGTTAGTAATAGGTAGGAAAAAACACATAGATAATGTAAAGCTTCAATCAAAGGGTATTGGAAGAGCTATGAAAATAGGAAAAGAAAATATCGTAGGTTTAACATGTGCAATTGAGAGATATGTGAATAGTGAGAAGGTAACTTTAAAAGAAATGGAAGATAAGCTAAATCCATTTATAGATAAGATAAATACTTTAAAAGGAGCAAGTGCTAACATAACTAGAGATTCAGCAGGTAGAGAAATACTTCGTGGAGAGATTAGTTTTAATGAAGACGTGATAAATAAATCAACACAACAAATTATAAACGAACTTAGAGGTGGAGAGATAGCCATATATACTAGAGATTATAAGTCTAATGAAGGTAATATAGAGGTCGATATAAGAAGCGTGAGTGAAGATGATTTAGATATTATTTATAATAGAATAAAAGAGATAATAGAAAAATAGAAAATAAGATAAATAAAATTATAAAGATTTATTAAATTAAATTTTACTAATGGAGGTAACTGATATGAATTGTACACCAAAATATTATAAAGATAGAGTTTGTCTAAATGTTCTTGCAGGAAGTATAAAAAATGCCAAAGAAATATATGATGCTTGTGATGGGCATGTATTAGTAGGAGTACTATCGAAGAATTATAGTACTGTAGAAACAGCTATTGAAGATATGAAAAAATACTCAAGGGAAATAGATAATGCAGTATCTGTAGGTCTTGGAGCTGGGGATCCGAATCAGTCAAATATGGTATCTCAAATTTCTAAAGAACTTCAACCACAACATATAAACCAAGTATTTACAGGTATAGCTACATCCAGAGCCTTACTTGGTCAAAACGATAGCATAATAAATGGACTAGTTTCTCCAACTGGTAAACCAGGATTTGTAAAGATATCTACAGGTCCATTAAGTTCAAAGGAGGAAGATGGTATAGTTCCTATAGAAACAGCTATAGCTATGATGAAGGATATGGGAGGAAGTTCAGTTAAGTTTTTCCCAATGGGAGGGCTTAAAACAAAAGATGAATATATAGAAGTTGTAAAAGCTTGTGTAAAGCATAACTTTTATCTAGAGCCAACAGGAGGTATAGACTTAGATAACTTCAAAGAGATAGTTCAAATTGCACTTGATGCTGGTGTAGAAAAAGTTATACCTCATGTTTATACATCAATAATCGATAAAGAAACAGGTGATACAAAAGTAGAAGATATAAAAGTACTTTACAAAATAATGAAAGAATTATTGGGATAGATTTATGAATATATTAGCTTTTGGTGAAATAATGATGAGACTTTCAGTACCTGATTATAAGTTTTTAACACAAACGAGCCAATTAAATTATGTAATTACAGGTACAGGATTAAATATATTATCTGGGCTTAAAAACTTTGGATACGATACCTACATGTTAACAAAGTTGCCTAATAATAATGTAGGTAAAGCATCAAGTGCAAATATAAGAAAGCTTGGAGTAAAAGATGACTTTATTATATATGGAGGAAATCATATTGGAATATACTTTCTTGAAACTGGATATGGAGAAAGGCCTTCTGAAGTGACTTATTTAAATAGGTTAAATAGTTCATTCTGTGAGAGCAGATTACAAGACTATGATATTGATAAATGTCTAGAAGGAATTGATGTAGTCCATATTTGTGGTATTACTATGCAGCTTACAGATTCAGTTAAAGAGGTTGCTTTAGAACTAGCTAAAAAATCTTATGAAAAGGGCATAAAAGTATTCTTTGATTTTAATTTTAGGCAATCGCTAAATCCAGACAAGACTTATGATGATTTAGTAAATGATTATAAAGAAATATTACCATATTGCCATGGATTATTTGCTAGTTATAGAGATATAAATAAAATACTTAATATAGATACTCTAGATATAAAAGTGAGTTCAGAATTGATTAAAAAAGAGTATGATATAGAAATTGTAGCTGGAACTATGAGACGATTTGATGATATGAACAATAAATTTATAAAGGGATATATATCAAATAATGATGGCTATTTTGAAAGTAGGGAATATAAGTTAGAAATATATGATAGAGTTGGTGCCGGAGATGGATATGTAGCAGGAATTATGTATTCGTATTTGGAAAAGATGAGTAATGAAGATATAGTTGAATTTGGAGTTGCTAGTTCAGTGTTAGCCCATACAACTTATGGTGATAGTTCTTTAGTAAACACAAATCATGTATTTAGACTTATGAACAATGAGAAATTAGATATATTGAGATAGCATTTTTAGATTAGATTTATAGTGATATATTACGAATGTTCTCGGAATACCTAATTAATAAAATTAAGTAAAAAAATAGCATTAACCATATAAAAATGGCTAATGCTATTTTTTTGCTTAATTTTATACTATAGAAATAAACTTTTCTAATGCTGGGTTTGTATTGTTTTTATTCCATACAACTACAACCTCAATTCTATCTTTTACTTCATTTATAGGTACTATTGCAATATCACGTTCTATCATTGTATCTGTAACACAAAATGAAGGTAAAATGGATATCCCCATGTTAGAGGCTACTAATGATTCAATAGTATTAAGATTATTTGAACGTTGCACCACATTAGGCACAAATCCAGCTTCACGATATCTATTCTGTATCATGGATTTTTGCCCATACTCATCTCCTGTTTCCTTTACAAAAATAAACTTCTCGTGTTGTAATTCAATTAAATCAATATAATCTTCATTGTAAAGTGGATGAGCAGGGGGTAAAAGGGCTACCAAAGAATATCTTTCTACAGTTTTATATTCAAAATCTTTTAATGGTTGATTTTCTGGATTAATAACAAAGGCAATATCCATAAAATTATTTTTCACTAAGTTTAAAAGTTCGGTTATCTCATTGGTACAAATTTCCATAGATATATTAGGGTATGTATTAGAAAATTCTTTTAAATATTGTTGAAATTTACTTTTTTCATATCCTATTAAGATTCCAATACTCAAAGTTCCAAAAAAGCCATGTGCAAATTGTTGTGCTTTTTCAATAGCATCATTGATATTTTTTATTATAGTACGTGCCTCAGATAAAAAAACTTTTCCAGCAGGTGTTAATTCAACATGTCGTTTACTTCTTGTAAATAGAGTTACATTTATTTGTTCTTCTAAAGCTTTTATTTGCTGTGTAACAGCAGTTTGGGAAATATAAAATTTTTCTGCTGTTTTGGTAAAACTTAGACTTTCTGCTACAGATATAAAATATTCTAATTGTTTAGTATTCAAATAATCACCCCTATTTAAACTTGATTGTTTGTAAACCTTATTTATATATAATTAAAACTTATTATATTATAAGAAAATTTACTTTTAAAGGATATTGGAAAATATTTGTATAAAAATATATATTTTAAACATATCTTTGTATTAGATTTTATAAATTTATTAATAAGAATAACTTATATATTCCCATGAAAACGATATTGGATTTAAGCAAGTTTGTCTCATAAAATGAAAGTATATCAATTGATAATACTTCAAATAAGAAAGGAGAAAAAATGGAAGATAAATTTTATGCAAAAGGTAAAGGAAATAACGGTTATATTAAAAATCTTGAAGTTTGTTCCTTTAATAACTTAGACGGAACTTGTGGTATGTTTCAAATGGCTCTGTACAAAAGAGGTGAAAAATACTATTTATATGGATGTTGTTTTGGAGGAAGTAAAAAAAATGGAGTAATGATTAGTGATGTTACGAATCCTTATAATCCACAATTTATAAAACATTTTCAAATGTTAGACCCAAAAGAGTATCCTACAACAACAACTCCAAAAATTCAAATAGCAGATGATTTAATGATAGTGGCTATGAGTTGTGGAAGTGGACCAGGAGCACTTGTTGACCAAGCTAAATTAGCAAGTATTAAGTGTGAAGCAGGAATTAGAATATATAGTTTAAAAGAAGACCCTTTAAATCCTAAGTTTTTAGGATATTGGGATTGTGGCTTAAAGCATGTAATGGGTGTTCATAGATTTATGTACAATGGTGGAAGATATGTACATTTATCAAGTGACTGTGTTGGCTTTGAAGGTCTGATTTACAGAATCATAGATATAATAGATCCGACTAATCCAGTAGAAATAGGTAAATGGTGGAGACCAGACCAATATGCAGATGGATACCCAAATAAAACTTTTGATCCAGGAGCACCTCATTGCCCAGAATTTATGGATAAAGGATGGCTTCATGGACCTCCATTTGTAAGAGATGGAAAAGCGTATTGTGGTTATGGTGGAGCTGGATTAGTTGTACTAGATGTTGAGGACTTAACAAGACCAAAATGCTTAGGTGAATTACCATTCATGCCTGCATTTTCTAGTAGACTTGCAGGAGCAAGAACTCATACAGCACTACCATTACCGGGAAGGGATTTAGTTGTTGTTCAAAATGAAGGAGAACGATTTCAATTTTTTAAACCAGATAGTATCACAGATGTTCAAGCTATGAATAATATACATATGGTTGATGTTAGTAACGCAACACAGCCAACATTAATTGCTCAATTCCCATATCCTGAAGTACCACAGGATTTTCCTTATCCTAACTTTAATGTTGCAGGTCTAGGAAAACCAGGACCATTTGGGCCACATAACCTTCATGAACCAATGGATAATAAGCCGTGGTTAGAACAAAGAGGAGATAGAGTATATTGCTGTTATTTCCATGCAGGTTTAAGGGTTTATGATGTATCAGACCCATATTACATCAAAGAGTTAGCATATTTTATACCACCAAATCCAAATAAAATACCAGAAGAGTCTTATTTCCCAGGATTCCCTGGACCACGTTTGGCAGTAACAGAAGATATTATTGTTGATGATAGAGGCTACATCATTATAGATGCTTTAGATGATGGATTCTATATATTAAAAATGAAAGAAGATTAATAAACATTAAAGAGGGAGAATAAAAAATGAAAATATTAGGTATTTCTTTTGGAACAAAAAATGGAAATAATGACACAATGTGTAAAGTGGCACTTAAAGGAGCTCAAGAAGCAGGAGCTGAAGTAGAATTTATTCAAATGTCATCACTTAATATTAAACATTGTACTGGGTGCTGTGCATGCGTTAAGACTTTATTATCTGGAAAAGGCAGTATGTGTGTACTAAAAGATGACTTTGAATGGTTACTTGACAAAATGAAAGACGCAGATGGGATAGTAGTTTCAGACCCAATATTCGAAGAAGGTGCATCAGGATTATTTCATACTATAATGGATCGTCTTGGACCAAGAGCAGATAAAGGAAATAATATTATAGGGACAAAAGTTGCAGAAGCTACAGGAGGAAAAATTCCAGACCCAAGAATGCTTAAAGATAAAGTAATATCATTCATGGGAATAGGTGGTTCAGATTGGGGTACAAGAGTTCAATGTGAGCATGCTATGCTGGCTCTAATACCAATGTGGAAAGTGATAGATAATTCTTGGTTCCCATGGGCAAAGGAACTAGTTATGGATGATGCAAAACTTGCTCAAGTTCAGCAGATAGGTTTAAACATAGTTGAAGCAGCAAGAGATTTTGAAAAAGCTTCATACCAAGGAGAAGAAGGAGTCTGTCCACATTGTCACAATAGATTATTCTATCTTGAACCAGGTACTAAAAAATCAATATGTGCTCTATGTGGTATAGTTGGAGAATTAGATACTACAAGTGGAAAAACTGTATTTAGTTTTCCAGAAGAGCAACTAGGTCATGCTCATGATACTTTACCAGGCAAGTTTATACATGGTGATGATATTAAGAGAATGGAAGGTCATTATGCAGAAGTTCGTAAAACACCGGAATTTAAAGAAAGAAAAACAGCTTATAATTTTATAGAACCATTAACTAAAGAAAAGCAAGCTGGAGCTTCATTAGGATAATAATTAAAATACTAAGACTCTTTTTTAGGGAGTATTATAGGAGGCTTATTATATGAATGAAAAACCCTGCTTTAAACATATTGAAATTATTTTAGTAATTATTTGTTTAGTACTTACATATCAGAATGTTAGATTAGTTCCAGTATTTATTGCTATATTTATACCACTATACTTAAGTTATTTTGTAGTATCTATGATTGCAAATCCAATAACAATGAAGTTATTAGAGATAAGGCAAGCTAGAGAAACTACTAATTACAGTATAGAAAATGGATAGAAAGAAAAAAGAAATATTAACACTATCAATAGGAATTGCTTTATTACCTCCTTTATGGGCAGTGTTAGCACCTTACATAGGAATAAAAACTGGAGCTGTAGCATTAATTTGTGCAGGATTATATGTAACTAATGGTAATAAACAAAAAGATGGATTAAAAATAATGCTCGGTTTTTGGTGTGGAGATTTATGGGCAGTATTAGCCATTTTAATTATGAAATATATAAATTTCAACCCAAATTTAGAATTATTTTTAACACTCAGTATATTAGGTTTTTTTGCAGTTATAATTGCATCTTTATTTGAAAAAATAATTTTCTTACCATCATGGCTTTGTGGTTGGGCTATAGGTCTAACTATTATGACAGGTGAAAATATTATTAACTTACAGGGCATTTGTATTCAAATTGCTGTAGCTATGGCAGTAGGAGTGTGGTATGTGGGAGCAGGTGTAGATTTGTTTACTAGAGGTATTTTGAAGAAATATAAAAAAGAAGAAAATTGAAGCATGTGAATATAATTTGATTATAGGAGCATGGGAGGTTCAGTATAGGAGAATGTTTATGGGATTTGAATTTAAAATAATGAGAAGTTTAATATATGTAGGGCTTGCTAAGGAAGAGTATAGACCTAAGTTAATGGACTGGTTATATCGTTACCATATTCCAGATAGTATTAGTAATTTTGCACCATATTGTACTAAATATGCTTTTTATCAAGCATATCCTACACCAAATGAAGGAGAACGTTTTGGTGTCCGTAAGATGCAATTAACAGAGCATTATTGGCTTGTAGATGAGCATATGCCTGAAATGGCAAATAGAATTATGACCGAGTACATGCCTATGGATGTTCTTCGTTGGCAAGGATGTATACCAGATGTGGAGAATAAAAAAATTCATGAGAATGCAGAAAGTGGAGATGCAGGACGTGCAGTAGGTGGGGACAACGGATGTCCACCATTTATATTTGCTTTTGTTCCAATAAACTGGGAAGAAGATTTTAGAGGAAAAGGACGTACTGTACAAGATGGACCAAACTATCGTTGGCAATTTATGATTAAGTATCCAGAAGGCATTTCCAAAGAAGAAGGGGAAAAATGGTTCTATGATGAGGTAGTTCCATACTTTACAAACTGTTGTTATGTTAATCGTTTTGTAAGTAGTAAAATTATGATTAACTATGGGGCAACTGCTTTTGACCGTGTAGTAGAATTATGGTTTGAAGGAGAAGAAGAATGGTATAAAGCTGTGGTTGAAGAGGCAAAATCATTTATTAAAAAGCCAGAATGGGCGCAAGAAGAGGAGTTCCCATATTTAAAGCCACAATTCAATATCGCATCAGTGTTTTTAGGTGATATAGCTACTATGGACGCATATTCACAGTATCGTGGATATATTCCAATGAGATAAAAATAGTGCATTTAAAGATTAAAATATTCCTTTTATGATAGAGAGTTGAAATAATAAAACTGTCATTATAAAGGGAATATTTTTATATCTAAAAAATTTTGTGATATAAAATTTAAATATTTGCAAGAATATCTTAAAGATAAAGAATTATTGTTAGAGATATATAGACAATATAAAATTTATAACATATCATATTAACAAGTTTACATTTGGGTTGTGAACTAAAAATAATAATTGCAAAGATTGTAAATACTATATTAACTGTACTCTTCTAGACTTAGAAGATGCTAGGATTGTTAAATAGGAAGCAATTTAGTTAATATAAATAGATTATATAATAATAGGAGAATACAATGTATACAATTGGACAAGTATCTAAATTTTTAGGCATGTCTAGGGACACACTAAAATTTTATGAGGACAAAGGATTAGTAAATCCTAAGAAAAATGATGAAAATGGATATAGAAAATATAATCAGTTTGATATATATGATATCACAATGATAAATTTTTATAGAGAAATGGATATAGAAATTAAAAAGATTCAAGAAATAAGAAAAAGTAAGAGTATAAACAATTTAGAACTTTTGCTAGAAGAGAAAGAACAAATTATACTAGAAGAGATAGAATATAAAAAGCTTATTTTAAAAAAGATTCAGTTAGTTAAAGAACAATGCAAAAAAATTAAGAAATATTTTGGAAAATACACAATAAAAGAAATGAAGCCTTTAGAAGTAAAGGGTAGAATAAAACATGTTACTGATTATGATGAATATGAGATTTTAAGAGAGAATACAAACAACTTAAAAAAAACAGTTACATTAACCGATTTAAGGAGAGTAATAAGTTTTAATGAAGAAGGTATAATAGAAGATGAATTTATAGTTGTAAGAGAAGTAGATGACTTCGACAAAGGTATAAAAGGTATAATAATATAATTTTAATGGATTTGTAGCAAATGTAATGTATTAGAACTATATAAGAGAAGGCACATAATTTTATTTTAAATTAATGTGCTTTTTTAGTTGAAATAATTTATTAAAAGTTAAGATAGTTTTTATTATTTAAAGCAATTTTTCTTGAGCTTCTTTACCTAAAGAAGCCTTTTTGTTTATAAAATATACAGTTGTATTATAGCATCTATTTTAGATAAGTTTAATTTTTGTCTCAATCTAAAACAAAAGTTATACTTAAATGAAATTGAAAACAATAAAATTCTCAAATAAAATAAATATTGTGGAGGTGATAAAAAATCCAATGATAATATGAAGACTAATCTTAATAAGAAAGTAGGGATTAATGGTAGTGGACAAAGAAATTGTATCAATTCTCCAGATTTTATTAAATAGCACATTGATTACAACTAATGGATTACAAGAAGAATCCAATTCATCAAAGAGACAAATTACTTATAGAATAAATAAAATCAATGACATGCTTAAAGTAAAAAAAGTACCACTTATATGTTTAAGAGCTGATAAAGATATTATCGTTAGAAAAGAAACAAAAAAAGCAATTAAAGAAATTCTAGAAAAAAACTATTCTAAGAATACTTACTACTTTAGTAAAATAGAAAGACTTTTATATATGTATTTAATGCTTTTTATTAATATGGAGGACATCTCAATTAATCATTTTATAAATTCTATAAAAGTAAGTAGGTCTACTGTAAATCTGGACTTTAAAGATTTAATACCAAACCTTGAAAAAAAGGGTATTGACGTTAAGAATAATCGTATAAATGGTTATTACTTAGTTGGAAACGAGATGGAAATCAGGAGAGTACTTATTAAGAACATTATAGAAACGCTGTCTAATGAGAAAAGTTCAAGAGTATTTGATATTTTTATTGAAGAATATAATTTAGACAGCTTTGAAGAAGCTAAAAAAATTATATTAAAGCTTATAAAAAAATATGAAATTACTTTTGTTGAAGACAGATTAATAGAATTTATATATATATTTATCTTTCTGAAAGCAAGGATGTGTTCAACTAGAATAGATACACAAGAAAATATAGATATTCCTAATATTGCAGTCATGAGTTCAATGAAGGAATATAAATTTGCTAAGGAATTATTAGAAGTATATGAGAGTGAAGAGAAAATAAAACCTCATAATATAATGTATATTAGTGCTTGGATTTTAGGTATATCAGTAGGGAATTATGAAGAAGATACAGAAGATAAGGCTGTAATTTCAAAAATTGTAAATAAAATTATGACAAGATTTGGTTATTTAAGTGGAGTTTATTATATAAGTCAAGAAAAAATATTTAAACAATTATATTCTCATTTTAGACCGGCTTATTATAGACTTTTATTTAAATTACCTATTTATAATCCACTTTGTGAAAAAGTAAAAGAAGAATACAAATTAGTTTATAGAATCGTAAGTAATGCAATGAAAGAGTTTTGTGGATTATTTGGAGAAGAAATTCAAGAGGAGGAATTAGCATACTTAACAATGCACTTTGCAACACTTTTCTCAAATAAAAAAGAATTTGATGGTTTTAGAAAAAGGATAGCATTAATAGTTTGTTCAAATGGTGTTGGTAGTTCAGCTATTTTACATGCGGAACTCACAAACTTATTTCCTGACTTGCATTTTATACCGATGTCAGAATCAGTTGGATTGGAGAATATCAGTGAACCTGTAGACATTGTTTTTACTACTAATTATAATACAGAGGGTCTAAAAACAGATGTACCAGTAATTAAAGTAAGCCCTGTTATGACCACAAAAGAAAAATATAAAATTACACGTGAAGTATACATTCAATTAGGTGATATTTTTTTAAGACAACCTAAAATAGATGAGGTTATGGGGATAATAAAAAAATATGCAAAAGTAACTTCTGAAAGTATTCTTTCAAGTGAGTTAATAGCTTATTTTACACAAATAGAGAATTTTACGTCTAAGGAAGGAGAAGGACCTATGCTAAGTGACATCACTAATGAAGCATTAATAAAACTAAAGGTAAAAGCTAAAGACTGGGAGGAAGCTATTAGACAATCAGCTTCTGTCTTAGTTGAAAACAATAAAGCAACTGAAGCCTATGTTGATGCTATGGTTAATTCAGCTAAAGCATCTGGGCCATACATAGTAATTACAAAACATGTGGCACTTCCACATGCTAGACCAGAAGCAGGTTCAAAAGATATTGCAATAGGAATTGCCACTCTAGAGAAGCCTATTGAGTTCGGAAATGATGAAAATGACCCTGTAAAATATGTATTTTGCTTAAGTGCAATAGATAATAATAGTCATTTGCGTGCTATGTCTGAACTGGTTGAATTATTGGAACAGGATGAATTTTTTAAAGTCTTGGATAATGCCAATGAAGCCAAGGATATTATTGATTTTATAAAAATAAAAGAATTATAAGAGGGGGATTTAATTATGTATAAACTTTTAATCGCATGTAGAGCAGGAGTTGGCTCAAGTTTGATGTTAAAAATAAAGACTCAACAAATCATTAAGGAAAATAATTTTCCAATTGAAGTAGAACATGGTTCTTTAGATTCATTAAATGGATTTAATGGAGATGCTGTAGAAACATTAATTGATGTTGCTGAAGAATTAAAAAAGAAAAATCTTAAGTTTGATATAATTGGAATTCACAACATTGTTGACCGTAACGAGATTAAAACAGCTTTAGAAGATTTTCTTGCTTCAAAAGAAAAATAAAATTTAATAGAATAAGGAGGGATACTTATGGAGTTTATTATTAGTTTATTGAGTACGCCAGCTGTTTTACTTGGCGTAGTTGCATTTATAGGGCTGGTTCTTCAAAAAAAATCTGCTGTTGAAGTATTCACTGGAGCTTCAAAAACACTTATCGGGTTCTTGATATTTGGTATTGGTGCTTCTGCTATGACTGGCGCATTACAGAATTTCAATAAATTGTTCCAGCATGGTTTTGGAATTACAGGTGTTATAGCTTCACCAGAAGCAGCTACAGCACTTGCACAAGGTACATATGGTTTTGCAGTTTCATGTACATTGATTCTTGGATTCATACTAAATTTAGTATTTGCACGTATTACAAAGTTTAAGAATATTTTCTTTACAACAGGTCATAGTTTATTCTTTTCTTGTGTATTAGTTTTAATCATGAAAGCTCATGGGTTCGATAATACAACTACTATTTTAATAGGTGGAGCTATCTTAGGATTTATGTCTGCTGCATTACCTCAATTCTGTCAACCATTTATGCGTGAACTAACAGGTGGAGATGAACAAGCTATTGGTCACTTTAACATGATTGGTTATGGTCTATCAGGTTATATTGGGCGTTTATTTTCGGAGCATAAAGATGAAACAACAGAAACTATAGAATTTCCTAAGTGGTTATCAATTTTCAGAGATTTCTTAATGGGTCTGTCTATAGTTATGCTGATATTATTTTACATTGCAACATTAAAAGCTGGTCAAACATTTACTCAGGAAATCGCTGGTTCAACGCACTGGTTGGTGTTCCCTCTTATAGAAGCATTTACATTTGTAGCGGGTATGTCAATCTTGATGTCAGGTGTTCGTATGTTCTTGGCTGAAATAACTGCAGCATTCGTAATTATTTCAGAAAAATATATTCCAGGTTCACGTCCTGCATTAGATGTTCCAACAGTATTTCCATATGCACCAAATGCAGTTATTATTGGATTTATTTCAGCATATGCTGCTGGTTTATTAGCAATCGTTATTATGGCATCATTTCCTAGTGTATTCCCTGTAGTAATTATTCCAGCTGCTCATATATGTTTCTTCTCAGGTGGTACAGCTGCAGTATTTGGTAATGCATCAGGTGGATGGAGAGGAGCTATTGTTGGGTCTTTCGTTGCGGGATTATTCCTTGCATTCTTACCAGTGATACTATATCCAGTTTATGGGACACTTGGTATAGAAGGTGCAACCTTCCCTAACATTGATTACAACGTAGTTGGTTCAATATTACATAATATTTTACAATTTATAAAACCTATCTAATTTATATTAACATTGTATAAGAGTTATAGTAGGTTATTATGATTTTAAGGAGGATAAATATATGATAGAAAATACATTACCTGTATTTCTTGATACCATATCTAATGAAATATCAACATTCATTGAATCAATAGACGAAGTATCTATAAATAAAGCGTGTGATTTAATCTTTGAGTCAGAAAGGAATCATGGACGTGTACATGTGACTGGCATTGGTAAACCAGGTCATGTATCAGGATATATTTCCTCACTACTTTCATCTACTGGAACACCAGCATATACATTGCATGCTACAGAAGCAGTACATGGTTCAAGTGGTCAAGTAGTTGCTGGTGATGTTGTCATTGCAATATCAAATAGTGGTGAAACTCAAGAATTGAAAGCAACTATTGAAACATTAAAAATTAATGGAGCAAAAATAATTGGTGTAAGTGGTAATATTAATTCATTCTTAAAAGAGGCTTCTGATATATTCTTGTTTGCAGGTGTCACACAAGAAGGTGATTGTCTTAATAAAGCTCCTCGTGCTTCAATTCTCGCTGAAACTATAGTCTTACAGTCATTAAGTGTTGCATTACAATATGCTAAAGGGCTTGATGCACAGCAGTATTTGAAGTGGCATCCAGGAGGAAGTCTTGGAAAGTCTATTAGAGAGGGAATGTAATTTTATGAGATATAAAGGTATTATATGTGCAATGATAACACCATTTGATGAAAATCAAAATATTAATCCACGAGCAACATGTGATTTAATTGACCATCTAATTAATAAGGGAATTTATGGATTATTTATTTTAGGAACTAATGGTGAATGTCATGTAATGACAGATGATGAAAAAGTTGAGTTTGCAAAAATTGTTATTGATTACACTAACAACCGTGTACCTGTTTTTGTTGGAACAGGTGGCAATTCAACTCGTGAAGTTATAAATTTATCCAAAAGAATGGAAAAGATTGGTGCAAGTGCATTATCGATTATTACACCATACTTTGTAACACCAACACAGCAGGAATTAATTTTACACTACAAAACTATTGCTAATTCAGTTAATTTGCCTATTATGATGTACAACATGCCAAGTAAGACTGGAATTAATATTGAACCCAATTCAGTATGTGAATTGGCAAAGATAAAGAATATTGTTGGGATTAAGGATAGTAGTGGTAAGCTTGACAACATGAAAGCTTATATTGAAGTAACTAAAGGTGAGGATTTTAGTGTATTTTCAGGCTCCGATTCACTTATTCTTGATAGTTTGAAAGCTGGTGGTAAAGGTGCTGTTGCTGCAACAGCAAACTTCCTTACAGAGATTGATATTGCTATTTATGATAACTTTATGAATGGTGATTTGGAAGAAGCTCAAAAAGCTCAGAATAGTATAGAAGAACTTCGCCGTATTCTAAAGCTTGGAACAATTCCATCTGTTATAAAGAAAGCTGTTGTCTTAAATGGAATTAATGTTGGAACTGCGCGACTTCCTGTAACTGAACCAACTGGAGAAGTACTTGAAGAAATTAAGCAAGTGGTTGAAAATTATAAATCAATACTTAATAAGGATTTAGGGGAATAGATTAGATAAATATATCAATATATGATGAAAAATGTGTCATAAGGAATATGATTGGATTGAATAGATAAAAAATGGTTTAATGAATATAGAGGTGAATGATATGAAAAAGATGAATATAACCAAAAGGATGGCGGAATGTGGAGCCCTTGCAATTGTAAGGGAAGAAACATTTAATCGTGCATGTGAAATTGCTGAAGGTTGTATTAATGGTGGTATAACGGTTATAGAAATGAGTTATACCTTGAATAATGCTGGAGAAATCATTCAAGGTCTTAGTAAAAAGTATGGTGAAGGACTTTGTGTAGGAGCAGGAACAGTTTTGGATAGTGAAACAGCCCGTCATGCTATTTTACATGGTGCTCAGTTTATTATTGCACCCAATTACAATGAAGGTGTAGCAAAAATTTGTAATAGATATCAGATTCCTTATGCTCCAGCATGTACATCATTGACTGAAGCAGTAGATGCATTGAGTTTAGGAGCTGCCTTTATCAAGGCTTTTCCAATATCAGATTTCTATGGACCTAAATTAGTGAAAGTATTCAAAACACCAATACCTGATATGCCAGTTTTGGCAAGTGGTGGAATTAATCTTGATAACTTACATGTATGGTTAGAAAATGGGGTTGATGTATGTGGCTTTGGTGGGTTATTAACCAAAGGTAGTGTTGAGGATATTACTCAAAATGCTAGAAAGATTCGTGAAATCATTAAAAATATAAGAGAAGTTTAACATTCAGGCTATATCATAGTAATTTATAATTACTATGATATAGCCTCTTTAATATTTGTTATCTTAATTTAAAATATAGATAAAATTAGTAATGCAACTATTAGTTAATAAAATACAATTGTATAAGGATTGTGAATCAGTCAATATATAAATATAATTAAGTTGAGATGAGGTAATAATGTTGAACTTTGGAGAAAATTTAAGGAGACTAAGAAAAGAAATAAATTTATCACAAGAATAACTTTCTGAAATGCTAAATGTATCTAGACAAGCTATATCAAAATGGGAATCTAATAAAACATATCCAGATATAGAGATTTGTAAATATGAGTATAATATGATATCATAGAGGCTCAAAAGAAATTTTATGTAGTAAAAAATTTAAACATAACAAGTGGAGGACATATAAATATGGAAAGCTTACCAAATTGCCCGAAATGTAATTCAGAATATACTTATGAAGATGGAACTCTTTTAGTTTGCCCAGAATGCTCTCATGAATGGTTCTTAGAATTAGGAACAGAAGAAGATTCAAATATTATTAAAGACATAAATGGAAATAGATTAAATGATGGAGATTCTGTTACAGTAGTCAGAGACCTTAAAGTAAAAGGTAGTTCATCATCTATAAAGATTGGAACAAAAGTGAAAAATATACGTTTAATACAGGACCTATCAGATGGACATGATATAGAATGTAAAATAGATGGATTTGGAGCTATGAAGTTGAAGTCTTCAGTTGTTAAAAAAGCAGAAAATCATAAATAAATTATTTTATTTATGATTTTCTAGTATAGTGTAAACCATAAGAGTCTACCAAGGAGTTAAAGTTTCTTTATTTATCCTTATATTCTCTTGTGGTTTTATTTATACTATTGGAATAAATAACACATTAAATTATAATTAGGAATAAGAAAGATTACATAAGAGATTGAAGTGTAATTTATCTACAATAGTAGATTATTAAAAATTATACTTAGAAGGAGAAGTAATATGATAAATGTACACAAAGATATGTATAATAAATTACTTGATGAGTTAAAAATTGATTGTGATAAGTGTTTTGGACTTTGTTGTCTAGCTCTTTATTTTTCTGATTCAGATGGATTTCCTATCGATAAGGAATCAGGAAAACCATGTATTAATTTGCAACCAGATTTTAAATGTTCTGTACATAATAATCTTATAAAGCGAGGTTTTAAAGGATGTACTGCATACGATTGCTTTGGTTCAGGTCAAAAAGTAGCACAAGTAACATATAAGGGTATAGACTGGATACAATCACCAGAACTAGCAAATCAAATGTCTGAAGTATTTTTAATTATGAGACAGCTACATGAAATGTTATGGTACCTTAAAGAAGCATCTATATTAAATATATCAGATACAATCAAATCAAAAACTGATTTAATAATTGAAGAAACTGAAAAAATAACCAATATGAGTCCAGAACAGCTAATTGATTTGGATATCACATCACATAGAGCAAAGGTTAATTCGTTATTATCACAAGCTAGTGAGTCTGTGATGAGAAAAGTTAAATCATTTATCAAAACTTCTACTTTTAAAAATATGAAAAAATTAAGCAAAAATATAGATTTAATAGGAGTAGACCTTAGAAAAACAAATCTAATAGGAGCAGATTTAAAAGGGCGATTTCTAATAGCGGCAAATTTAAAGGATACAGATTTGAGTGGAGCAAATTTAATAGGAGCAGATTTAAGAGATTGTGATATTAGAGGTGCTAATCTTGAGAATAGTATATTTTTAACACAATTACAAGTTAATACTGCAAAAGGAGATTCTAATACGAAGTTGCCAGCTTCACTAGTACATCCTAAATATTGGGGGAAATAATTAAATTAATACATAATTTTACAAAATATGAACCTTTTTGACTTTAATTCATACTATATATTAGAGATTCTTTAGAAGAATTTCTTAATATAATATAATAGGGAGAGATATAAAAATGAGTTATCAAAATTATAAATGTGAAAGAGATTATGTATATGATGATTATAAATATAATAAATGCAACAAGTGCTATAATGATTATGAAGAAATGACGCATGTTCATGAATATTCACAAAGTGTTAAGTTAGCAGAAGAATGTGATGATAGACATAACCACCGTGCAGCAGGAGTTACTGGTGAAGTTATACCAATAAATGGTGGTACAAATCATGTTCATAAAATAAATGATAATGTAGATTTTCTTGACCATTTTCATAAGATATGTGTTACAACAGGTCCAGCAATTAGAATACCTGGAACTGATAAACACATTCACTTAGTATCTGGAAACACTACTGTTAATGATGGTCACTGTCATAAATTCCTTTTTACTACTCAAATAGAAGCTCCTTTAGTATAAACTAATGTGAATTATTGTAGTAAATCTGCTAGATTGTAGTATATAAATGATAAAAATATATAATAGATAATATTTAAACTTAATGAGGACTATGATATTTAACCTTCATAGTCCTTTTTAAGTTTTGCATAAAGAAGTAGAAAATGCTTGTGGATATTATATGGTTGAATATTATTTAGAGAAAACAAATAAATCGATAATCGAAGCTACTTTATTGCCTTATAGTAAGATAATAGAAGGGCTAAAAGAGTTTTGGTATTAAATACTATGAGTTGCATGGTTTGAAAAAAATTATGCAATTTTTTTATTTTTAAGAAAAATGAATTGACAATAATTTATAATAAATATAATATAATATATATAAAGAAATATTTCGATGTATGAAGTTTTTGAAGATTTCATATCTAAAGTGCCTAACATTGTATGTTAGTTTCTTATTACTTATCTAAATATTATATATTTCAGAGTATCTATAAAATCACTATAAGAGCATGAAATATATTAAATAATCAACTGAAAAATGAAATATTAATGAAAAAGAATTCAAATTTTGAATATTAAATGAATATGATTAAAATAAATATATAAACTTGAGTACAATACTTATATTTTAGTGTATTATCAAATTTTAATTGTACTTTATGCACCACAACTTATAAAACCTATGTCATGTTATATTTGAACAAATAAAATTGTAGATATATTTTAATCTATAAAATTTATATGAAATGGAGTTGATGCTATGACAGAATTGATGATTATAAGTGGTCTAGTGCTATTGATTTGTATAACCTCGAGCAAGGTATTATATAAATTTGGAGTACCAATATTATTAATTTTTATCTTATTAGGGATGTTGTTTGGGTCTGATGGTATGGTAGGAATTTATTTTGACAACTATGAATTAACAAAACAATTATGCTCTATTGGACTAATATTTATAATGTTCTTTGGAGGATTTGGAACAAACTGGAATATGGCTAAGCCTGTTGCAATACCTTCTATACTGATGTCATCATTGGGTGTAATAATTACAGCAGGAGTCACAGGTATATTTTGTCATATGGTAGTAGGAACTAGTTTACTTGAGGGCTTATTAATTGGAGCAATTGCAGCCTCAACAGATGCTGCATCTGTATTTGCTGTATTGCGTTCTCGAAAACTAAATTTAAAAGGTTCTCTTGCCTCATTATTGGAAGTCGAAAGTGGAAGTAATGACCCAATAGCGTATATGTTGACACTAATTCTTTTGACATTGATGAATAATTCTGGAGTAGAACTTATTGTGCCAATGGTAATAAAGCAAATAGCTTTTGGGCTAGCTATAGGATTTATACTAGCAAAATTGTCTGTTTATATTTTAAGAAATTCAAACTTCGAGATAGAGGGATTCTATACTATATTTATAACAGCTATTGCAATACTTTCTTATGCATTTAGTGAGTATCTTGGAGGAAATGGATACTTAAGTGTGTATATTTCAGGTATTATTATAGGAAATAGTAAGATACCTCATAAAAAAAGTTTGGTTCATTTCTTTGACGGAATTTCATGGATTATGCAAATAATGTTATTCTTTATGTTAGGATTGTTATCTTTCCCTTCCAAGCTACCAAATGTATTTGGTATAGCAATGACCATATCTATATTCATGATAGTTATTGCAAGACCATTAGCAACATTTATAATTCTAGCAAAATTTAAATTTTCAAATAAAGAAAAATTATTCATATCATGGGTAGGTCTTAGAGGTGCTGCTTCAGTAGTTTTTGCGATTTATGCAGTCACTCAGGGTGTAATCATAGAGAATGATATATTCCATATAATATTTTTTATAGCATTACTTTCAGTAGGAATACAAGGAACATTAATACCAACTGTAGCCAAAAAGCTGGATTTAGTTGATGATAATACACCTGTATTGAAAACGTTTAATGATTATGATGGAGAAATTAGCTCTAAACTTATAGAAATAAATGTTGATGATAGTAGCAAGTGGGTAAATAAGAGTATAATGGATTCTAATATACCAGAAGACATATTAATAGTTATGATAAAACGAAAGGAGCAGGTTTTAGTACCTAAAGGTTCAACTGTTATAAAAACAGGAGATACATTGGTATTAAGTGGAGATAGAATTGAAGAATTAATACAATTATAATTTATTTTGTATTGACTTTAACCTAAGGGTAAGGTATAAACTTAAATTAATCAAATCTAATGCGCAGGTGATGAGATGTTTTCTATAGGAATGTTTTCTAAAATAAATAAAATAACTACAAAGACGTTAAGGTACTATGAAGATATAGGTTTGTTAAAACCAGAATATGTAGATGAGTTTACAAAATATAGGTACTATACAACAGAGCAATTACCTAAATTACATCAGATAATAACTTTAAAGCAAATGGGTTTATCATTAGCTGAGATAAAAGAAGCTGTGGAAAATCCTGAAGAGGTTGAAAATATTTTAATGAATAAAGAAAAAGAAATATTGGATGTAATCAAAAGTGAAGAATATAAGCTCATTAAACTACGTAATTATCTTATGAATTTGAAAGGAGAAGTCAACATGAATGATGTAATTATTAAGTCTTTACCAAAAGTTAAAGTTGCTTCTATGAGAAAAGTGTTAAAGGGGTATGATGAGCTTTTCAATCTATTTCCAAATGTAATGGCAGAAGAAATGATGAAGACAGGGTGTACATGTGCAATTCCAGATTATTGTTTCAATATATATCATGATGGTGAATATAGAGAGACTGATATGGATGTGGAGATGTGTCAGGCTATAAATGATTTAAAGGAAGATACAGATATATTAAAGTTTAAAGAGCTAGATGAAGTTGAAAATGCAGTTTGTATATTACACAATGGTTCATATTCAACATTAGGAAAAACTTATGCAGATGCATTTAAGTGGATACAAGATAATAAATATGAAGTGATTGGAAATCCTAGAGAGTCTTATATAGATGGCATATGGAATAAAGAAAATGAAGACGATTGGTTAACAGAAGTTCAGATACCAGTGAAACGCACATTATAATAGGTTTACAAAGTATAAATAAGAATAAAAAAAGAAGGTGGTGTCTCAAAATGAGCTTTTTAGTTCATGAGACACTCTTTTTTGTATGAAATCAAGTATATTTTTATCATTTCAACAATGAAAAAGAAGCTTATCTCTATTTTGAGATAGTCCCTTCTTTTTTTATTTTTAGAGTATGCTATAAATGTCTTGTTTATAAGTTTTTTATTAAAAATTTTATAAATAACTGTATTTAATATACAAAATATATATAAATATTGATATTTTATATATAAAGTTATATATTTTTGTTAAGGATATCAAGTAAAAAAGATATTAAGTATTTTTAAAGTAATACTTTATTTAATATTAAATAAATCGGGTATCTACATATATAGATACTAATTTTAAAGAATAGGAGGTATTTATATGGAAATATTCGCGATAGGACATTCAAATTATCCATATGATAAGCTTATTGATATGATAAAAAAACATGACATAAATTGTGTAGTTGACATTAGAGAAACTCCATATTCTAAATATAATATTCAGTATAATAGAGAGGCATTTAATGAATCACTGAAAAAGTCTGGATTTGTATATGTATACATGGGCAAGGAGTTTGGAGCAAAAAGAATCAATAAAGATGTATATACAGAAGAAGGCTATGCAGATTTTGAAAAGGTAATTGAAGAAGATATTTTCTTAAAAGGGATAGAAAGATTGAAAAAGGGATGTCAGATGGGATATAAAATAGTTTTATTGGGAGCAATGCAAGAGCCTATACGATGTCATAGAAGTATTTTGCTGGGGAAGGTACTGAATAAAGAAGGCTTTGATGTAAAATATATAATGCATGAAGGGTATCTAGCGACTCAAGAAGACATAGAGGAATCATTATTAGACAAGTATTTTAGTGATAGAAAACAACTTAGTATTGATAATTTATTAGGTAATGCGTTGACAAGAGAAGAAATGATACAAGAAGGCTATAAATTAGCCAATAAAGAGATAGGATTTAGAACAGAGAAAATAAGTAATTAGAAATCTTAATTGCTAAAAATATAAAATTTATCTTAAATAAGAAAATATGATAAAATTGTAACAGATAAACATGATGTACTGATTAATAATATTACTATAGTTTAATAATACCATTTAGTTTGTGATATTGCTTTAAATAGTACATCATGTTGTAATGTTACAAAACAAAATTTCTAATACTGCCATAATCTACAGTTCTATTAAGCGTAGGATGACTAGATATAAATCTAACTGTAATTTTTGAGTTTAATAAATAAAAGTTAGAAATTAAGAATATCCTATCTCCATTTATAATGGAAGTAATTGCAATTGGAAGAATATTAACAAAAGATTCATATCTATTTCTAGCAATTTCATAAGGATAGTTTCCAACAAAAACGAATAGATTTAAATCATATATATTACCAATAACCCAAGCCCATTGACCATAAACTTTATCAATACTTACTGTTCCTATACTAAGTGTATCGAAGTAGGTTGCTATAGTTAAATAAATATTGCTAGTATTTTCTGAGTATGAAACAGTGTATCTTCTAAAACGTATAGGAGCTGTAGCAGAAACAGGATAAACCATGTTTACGTTTAATTTATTTGCATTCAAATTAACCAAAGTATCACATCCTAAAAATAGTCTATAAGATACAATATTTAAATTGATTTAATTTTGTTACATTTATATTGTAAGATTCTGTATTTTATATTATATTTTATATAGATTTGTGTAATCAAAATTTGGATAAACATATAGCATGTACTTATTATTATTATACAATGATGATACAATATTGACGAAATAGAGCTATCTTTTATAATAGTTAGTTATAGCAGTTGCCTAGTTTAAATATATAAATATTTAAAATCTAGTATCCATAAAAAATAATAAACATAAAATAATTATAAAGATGTACTGTGTTCAAGTGATATTAAACAAGAATAATGTTATTTGAACACAGTATATTATGATGTTAACAATATAATTCTAAATTTTAAAATACCAAATTACAGTTTGATAAACTAACTAAAAACTAAATCTATATAAGTGGGGAAAAGAGGGAGAAGTATGTTTATAAGGAAAAATGTTATAAAATTAGCAATTCCTATAATGATAGAGCAGACATTTGTCATGCTTCTAGGGGTATTTAATACGATGATGGCAGGTCATATTGGGGAAGAAGCTGTATCTGCAGTTGGAATGGTTGACTCAATAAACAATATATTTATATCTGTATTTGCTGCACTATCTGTGGGGGCAACTGTTGTTGTAGCTCAACAGATAGGTAAAAGGGATAGTGAAAAGGTGAATGAAACTATCAAGCAAGCTCTAGTATCTGGAGCAATACTATCATTTACAATAACAATATTAATGTGGGTTTTTAGAATTGGTGTAATTAATTTATTTTATGGTTCAGCAGAAGAATTGGTAAAATCAAATGCAAAATTATACATAGAGTTTACATTATTTACGTATCCATTTATTGCAACACAACAAATAGCAAATGGTATTCTAAGGGGATGTGGAGATGTAAAGAAACCTATGTATGTTACTATGTTTATGAATATAGTAAATATAACATTAGGATATATACTTATATATGGCATTGATTTAAATCCCCTAGGAATAAATCTACAAACACCATCTTATGGTATAACTGGTGCAGCTATGTCTATAGCTATAGCCAGAATAATTGGATGTATAGTCATTGTAAGAGCTTTATTTAAAGGAAACGAATTAATATCTATAGGTAAAATATTTCCATTTAAGATTGATGTTGAAACTCAAAAATCCATATTTAATATAGGGATACCGGCAGGAGTTGAGCAACTACTTTTTAATGCAGGTAAATTGATTGTTCAAGTATTTATAGTTACTATGGGAACATCAGCGATTGCATCCAATGCGATAGGAATGTCAATTGCATCTATCATAAATGTGATTGGGAATGCTTTAGCTTTGTCTGCTACAACTTTGGTTGGTCAATATATAGGACGTGGAGATATTAAGGGAGCTAAGAGTACTTTATTATATTTAACTAAATTTGCAACCATTTGTTTATTTGTAGTAGGGGTTATATTTATACCAATTGCACCTTGGATTTCAAGTATGTATACTCAAAATGCTAATGTAATTGATATATCAACACAACTAATTCGAAGTGATTGTTTAGCTATGGTAATATGGCCTATATCCTTTGTATTGTCAGCAGGTCTAAAAGGAGCTGGTGATACTCGATATACAATGATGACTGCTGTAATAGGTATGTGGATTTTTAGAATTTTTACAGGTTACGTATTGGGGGTTGTATTAGAATTTGGAGTGTTAGGAATTTGGATAGGTATGTATACTGATTGGCTTGTTAGAGGGACTCTATATTGTTTAAGATTAAGAGGAACAAAGTGGCTAAAACACAAAATTGCATAGAATATATAAAATCACTTTTAGATAGAAAACTTTATTTAGGAGTGATTTTTTATGTAGATATTATCATAATTATAAATGTGATATATAAAGTGATTAAATTACATAAATAAGGTCTATAATAATATGGATACTATAAATTATATATTGTGTAGAATTTGTGTAGAATTACATAATTTGGCGATAAATATTAGAGATATATATCTATAGAAAATAATATATATGGGTATATTATTAAATATAAAAAATATTAAGTATTTATTTAATAATAAAGGTGGGTATTGTTATGATAAATAAAATAGGAAAAATAACTCTCTATGTAAATAATCAAGAGGATGCAAAATTGTTTTGGACAGAAAATTTGAACTTTGTGGTAACTTATGAAAAAGAAATAGGTCCAAATATGAAATGGGTGGAAATAGCACCAAGTAAAAATGAATTTACAACATTTGTATTGTACGATAAAAATCTAATGATGAATCAAAATAAAGAGATAGACTTATCTCATCCATCAATAATTTTAAGTACAAGGGATATTAATGGAACTTATGAACAAATGGCGAATAACAAGGTTGAAGTTGGGGAACTAATGGAAATGCCTTATGGAAGAATGTTTTCTTTTAAAGACCAAGATGGAAATGATTATTTAGTAAGAGAGGATAAATAATTTTACAAAGTGTTAAATTTACTCAATATCTGATATAATTAGAGACAATAATTATTATAAACTAGTCTAAGGCTAGGGGTGTATAATTAAAAATTAATTGTAAATTTTGAGTAGAGGTGATAAAATGTTTAAGAAAATGGCAGTATTAAAAGATATAGCAACTAAAATAGGTCGTAAAAAAGCTTATGAACTATTAGAAATGGTTGAAGGTAATGATGCTTTTGTAGCTGAGGTAAAGATAAAAAAGAATGGAATAGAATCTAAAAAGGAAGAGATTATGTTAAAAGATAATCAAAAAATAATACTAGAATATATAGAAGGTTAATTTTTAATACATATAATTTGATAATACTAAATTTTTAAGATGAGTTGGCATAAAACTCATCTTTTTTATTTTTAATAAGTTCATTTTATTATTTAATACACATTTTATATCCTCAGAGTTGCTGACATATAAAAAGTATTGATATAGTAAAAGAATAAAATATTAATGTAATATTTTACAGAAAAGAGGGGTATTATGTTTGAGATAAAAAATCTTTCCTCTAATGTTGAGTCTAACAATGCATTTCAACAACCACCAAGAATAAAAGGTATGACAGTTGAAAATCTACTTACACTTGCTCATGGAAAACCATTGTCTACTGATGTATGTTGTCAAAACCTTACAGATGTTGGATTATGCTCAAAGGACTATTTAAATCGTGAAGTGGATAACTCTCTTTCTGGAGGAGAAAATTCTTCTGCTTAAATAGTTTTTCGCACAGTTGGGCAAGATAATTCTAAGCAAAAGTTTAATCCTTCTGTTATAGAGGATTCACTTTGTTCTGCACATGTTCAATGTGACTCAATAATTATGGGAAATTCTCAAATTAGTGCGATACCTGAAATTGTTGCAAACCATCCAGATGCTCTTTTAGTACATGAGGCAGCAATTGGAAAGATTGCAGGAGACCAAATACTAAAGATGATGACATTAGGTCTTACTGAAGAAGAAGCTGAGCAACAAATACTTAATTGCTTCTTAAAGTAAATTAAAGTTTTTATTTAATTTAATATAATGAATATAGTATAATATAGTGAATAAGTCTAAAATATTTTTATTTTTAGACTTATTTTCTTTATGTAAGAAAAACTATTAGAGAAATTATATTGTAATTAGGATGTGGAATAAATGAAAAATTTACTTATAAGAAATGGGACAATAATATCTCCAACAGAGGATATCAAATTTGAAAAAAGAGATATTTTAGTTTTACATGGGAAAATATATGATATTGGACTGAATCTTAAAGAAAAAATAAGAAAAGAAAGATTACTTACAAATAAAGAGTTTGAGATAATAAATGCTGATAACATGTATATTGCTCCTGGTTTTATAGATGTTCACACCCATTGTTATAAGAGAAAATTACCTACAGGTATGGATTCTGATTCAATTGGAATCGAAAAAGGTTCAACGGTTATATTTGATGCAGGGACAGCTGGTCCTTTAAATTACTATGATTTTAAGAAGAAGTATATGGATAAGTGTAAAACTGAAGTGTATTCCTTTTTAAATGTAACAAATGAGGGACTAAATATATTGAATGAATCGACTTCTTTAGATGTTATAAATTTTAATAATGTTGAGTCTGTTGTAGAAAAAAATATGGAAAAGATAAAGGGCATAAAAGTAAAAGCAAGTAAATTTCAATCTAATGAAAATGGTGTAGATATAATAAAAAAATCAAAGGAAGTTGCAAAAAAATTAAATTTACCATTAGTGGTATATATAGGTGAGTATCCATCATATATAGATGAAGTAATGAATATTTTGGGAAAAGGAGATGTGGTTACACCTGTATATGGAAATAGTACACATGGAATATTTAATGAATTTGGCATATTAAGAAAGTCAGTAATAAATGCAAAGAATCGAGGAGTATTGTTTGATGTTTGTCATGGATTAGACCAATTTGATTTTGAAATTTTTAAAAAAGCCGTAAAGCAAGGATTGGAGCCGGATTTAATAAGTACTGATATGCATATAAAAAATATGAAAGACATAAGTTATTCTCTTTTAAATGTTATAAATAAAATTATGGAACTTGGTATACCTTTTGAAAAATGTATAGAAAAAGTAACTGAATATCCAACAAAAATTTTCAATTTACATGGAAGTAAAGGCAGAATAAAGGTTGGTGGAGAAGGTGATTTTACGATATTCACAATGAAGGATAGTAATGACATTATAAAAGACTATAATGATAACGAACTAACTTTGAAGAAAAAGTTAAGTTTACAATATACTGTAAAATCATGGATGAAAAGTAGTGAAGTTTATAGACACGAATATGAAGGTAGTATAATAAATTGAATAATAGTGATAAAATAATAAATATATGTTTAAATTGGAATATATTGGATAAATATCTAAGGAAACAAGAATTAAAAAATGATAATTTTAGGGGAGGTATTCTAGTATGAAAGCATTTGTTGATAAGGATGTATGTGTAGCTTGTGGAGCATGTATAGGAACATGTCCAGACGTTTTTAGTATGAGCGATGAGGGGCATTCAGTAGCAATTGAAGGAGAAATACCAACAGACTTACAAGATTTATGTAAAGAAGCAGAAGAAGGATGTCCAGTTTCAGCTATAACAGTTAAATAGAACTGTTTAAATTTATTTTAAAAATAAATATATAAGATTTAATTGGCACTTAAGCTATAGTATTAGAACTTCTATTACTATAGCTTTTTAAAATAGATAAAGTTAAAATATAAGATATTACTTTTTATAAATATGGAGGATTGAAATATGAAGAAAAATTATGAAATAGTATTGTTTGATTTAGATGGAACACTTACAGACCCTAAAGAAGGGATAACAAAGTCTATACAGTATTCTTTAAATAGTTTTGGCATAGAAGAAGATTTGGATAACTTAGAACAATTTATAGGACCACCATTACATGATACTTTTAAGGAGTATTATAAATTTGAGGATAAAAAAGCTACAGAAGCTGTTGAAAAGTATAGAGAGTATTTTGCTGATAAAGGGATATTTGAAAATAAAATTTATGAAAATATAAAAGAGATATTAGATATGCTCTATAAAAATGATAAAATACTATTAGTAGCAACTTCTAAGCCAACAGTTTTCGCAGAAACTATACTTAGATATTTTAATATAGATAGATATTTCAAATATATAGCCGGTAGTAATCTTGATGGAACAAGAGTGAATAAAAATGAAGTTATACAATATGTACTAGATTTATGTAATATAAAAGATAAAGATAAAGTTATTATGGTTGGAGATAGAAAATATGACATAATTGGAGCTAAGAAAATAGGTATAGACTCTATCGGAGTGTTGTATGGATATGGCTCTTTTGAAGAGATTAGTGAAAGTGAACCTACTTATATTGTCGAAAGTGTAGAGTCTATAAAAGATATTTTGCTATAAATATCTTTTATAGGCAAAAATAATACAAAATGGTGTAGCATATTTAAAAATATGATATTATAATTAAGGAAGTCATTTAAAAAAGAGGAGGATGCACTTGAAATGAAATCTATTTTAATTATGGGTGGAAGCGACTTCATAGGTTCTGCACTTGCTAAGCGTTTAATTAAATGTGGGTATCAAATTGATATACTTACAAATGGTAAAAAGGAAATAGATTATAAAGGTTTTAAAGAACATCTAATTTGTGATAGAAAAGTTCGCAAAGATATGGAAAACATTATCACGGGGAGAAAGTATGATTACATATATGATATGACAGCATATACAAGAGAAGATATAAGCAATCTTATTGATTTTATAAGCATAGATAGCTTAAAAAAGTATATTGTATTGTCAGCAGGAGCAGTGTATAAAGAGAGCGGAAGAAATATAAAAGAAGAAAATGAGAAAGGTGAAAATGAAAACTGGGGAAAATATGGTTTAAATAAGAAAGAAGCAGAAGATTTTGTTATAAATAGCCCTATACCATATATAATTATTAGACCAACTTACATATATGGTGAAAATAATAATTTATATAGAGAGTATTATTTCTTTGAAAAAATAGAAAAAAATGAAAAGATACCAGTACCAAAAGGAAAACAAGTGAGTAATCAATTTATATACATTGGAGATTTGGTAAAGGTATTAGAAAGTATAATGAAAAACCCTCATGTAAGAGAGGCCTATAATGTAACAAATCCACAATTAATTTCTTGGGATGACCTTATATATACATGTGGAGAAATTATTGGCAAAGAACCTATAATAAAGTATGTAGATATAGAAAAAGTTGAGTTTAGAGAAAGAACATATTTCCCATTTAGAAATATAGACTTTAATCTTGATATAAATAAGCTTATTGATCATGGGCTTTATATACCAAACGTGTTATTAAAAGAAGGTCTTACAGCAACATATAAATGGTTTTCAGCAAATAAGCCAAAAATGCATGACAGAAAAATGAATAAAGTTGAGCATGTAATGCAAATAATTTAAGAAAATAAATAAGTAGGTAGATATTTTGAACTCAAAAATTAAGTATTTTTTAAAATTTTTTATTTTGATATTTATTTTGATTTTTATATACTCAGTTGCGATAGAACCGAGTCTATTAATTGTGAAAAAATATAATATAAGTGAAAATGGAACATTGATAAAAAGCGATACAATAGGGAGTAAATCTGAAAGTATAAAAGTAGTTCAAATTTCAGATACTCAAATAGGTAGTTTTTACTCAACTAAGAACCTCAAAAGAGTAGCTAATAAGATTAACACTTTAAATCCAGATATAATAGTATTTACTGGTGATTTAATTGATTACTCCAATAAAAACCCAGATATAGATGAAATTACAACTATTTTATCAAGTATGGATGCTAGGTTGGGAAAATTTTCAGTATTCGGCAATCATGATTATATGTATAAACTTCCTAGGTATTATAGGCAGATTATGAAAAATTCCAACTTTAATCTTTTGATAAATGAAAATAAAAAAATAAAATTAGAAGATAATAAATATATTAATATATTAGGTGTTGATGAAATATTAAATGGAAATCCTAATATAAAATATCTGGAGAGTCAAATAGATAATAAGGATTTTAATTTATTGTTAGCACATGAACCTGATTTAGTAGACATGCTTAGTGAAGATGTAATGAATTTAGTTTTATCTGGTCATAGTCATGGTGGTCAAATAAGACTACCTATTAAGGGAGCATTAGTTACTCCTCCATATGGGAGGAAATACACTAAAGGGTTTTATGATATAAATGGAAATAATTTATATGTGAGTTCAGGTCTTGGAAGTACAAAGTTACCATTTAGATTTTTTAATATACCAGAGATAATAGAATTTAATATTATAATCTAACATAAAATATTTAGGAAATGTTATTTTGTTTGTTAGAATATACAGAGATATATACTGTAAAAATAGATTAAATTAGTAGATTAAATATTTAAATTATAATTAATGTATTAGACAAAATAAATACTATTAATAACTATTAAAATATAGATTAAAGACAATAACATATAAGAAATAAAAATACAATAAATGAGCAAGATAGCCCCTTGCTTTAGCTATGGGGTGGAATTGCTCGGTCTTTAATAAGTTTTCGAAATGTTATATAAGTTATTGATAAATAACATCTATTTAAATATAGTAGTATTTAGCAGGTGGTATTTAATATGTATAAATCAAATAAAAATATAGTTTATGATTGCAAGTATCATGTTGTATAGTGTCCTAAATATAGAAAACCTGTATTAAAAGAAATATTGCCATTTAAAGCAGAAACTTTAGGAGCAGAAATAATCCAAATAGAAACTGACCTTGACCATGTACATTTGTTAGTATCCTGCGACCCTCAATATGGTATTCATAAGGTTGTTAAGCAATTAAAAGCTTTTAGTTCAAGAGTTCTTAGAGAAAACTTTACACATTTAAAATCAACTCTGCCTACTCTATGGACTAATAGTTATTTCGTTGGAACAGTTGGTGCATTTAGTTTAGAAGCAGTAAAGCAAATGTAATAAGCTTATATCATCAAACAACTAGAAAATTTATAGATTTTTGTGTAGAGCAAAAGGTCTGCCCAAAGTGTTCTAAAAAATACAAGCCATTAGGTAGAACTTAAGTTGTGCTTGTGGATATAAAACTCATAGAGATATAATTGGAGCGTGGAATATTTTAAATAAAAAATATAAATATGACTTAGTAGATTTTAGAATAAACCGTAAGCAACCAATGAATATAAAAGTATCTACCGTTTGAACCACGTGTGGGCGAATAACTTTAAGGTAGTAGTGAAGACACCGTCCAAGTAGCTTGGTTTTGTAACCACCTATGTTGTACTGTTTAAGTACAAATAAGTGAGTTAGCCACCAAGAACCCCCTAGATTTATCTATGGAGAGAGTGTCAAAATCTTGCTTTTTTCCTTTAAAATTTTAATTCTTATTTAAAATTTTTTATCTTCTCTTTATCCCATATAAACAATTTCTCAGAATTATTTAGAGCACCAAATACATTTCTTTTAAAATCAGGCATCTCTTTATTTAAAATAGCAATAAGATTTTTTATGTACTCTCTTCTAGTGTGACCATTTGCAGGGCATGGATTTGTTATAATAGGATAGTTAGAATCTTTTGAAATTTTCTTAGTCATATACTCTTCTATGTAAATCATAGGTCTTATAACAGTTAAATCCTGCCTATTTAGATATGTCTTTGGTGAAAAACAATTTACTCTCCCTTCATAAAACATAGACATTAAAAATGTCTCAATTGCGTCATCTTTATGATGCCCAAGAGCTACTTTATTACATCCAAGTTTTTTAGCATTATCATTCAAAGCACCCCTTCTTAAATTAGCACATAATGCACAAGGATTCTTTTCTTGTCTTATATCAAATACAATTTCTTTTATGTCAGTTTGAAATTCATAAAAAGGAACATTTATTTCTTTACACAATTTATCTAGTGGAGAATTATCAATACCTCCAGTATTTAATGTTATAGCTATCAATTCAAATCTTTGTGGAGAAAATCTTTGATAGTTTTTAAGTATATGAAGTAGAGTCAAACTATCTTTTCCGCCAGAAAGTCCAACTGCAATTTTATCATTTTCTTGTATCATATCAAAATCTTGTATAGCCTTGCGAGTTTTACTTAGAAGTTTTTGTATAGACATTATTAGCACCATCCTTTAAAAATATTAAATTTAAGATTTATTTAAGATTTACTTATAGAATACTTAAGGCCTATACCCTAAAATCAACACTATAGACAAACATAACGAAAAGGAGAAGATTTAATTATGAAAAAATTTAAATTGATAGTAGCCATTGTTTTAGTAGTATTTATAAGTATATTTATATCTAAACATAGATTACTTAAGAAAGATAAAGAACCAACAGTAATTGCTCAACATGATTCAGAGCAAGGTGTTGAGTCAAATTCTCAAAATAAAAATCACTCAAATAGTATATCAAATATATTATTGGTAAACAAGACAAATGGAATTAGCAAAAATTATACTCCTGAAAATATTACTAAAGTAAACATACCTTTTGTTGAAGAAGCAACAGAAGAAGAAAAACAAATGGCAGGAGAACCTGCAAAGGCAGTTGAAGATTTAGTAAAGCAAGCTAATGAAGAAGGAGTACAGTTTTTAGGGTCTTCAGCATATAGATCTTACGATACTCAGCTAGATACTTATACAAGAAGGGTAAAATCTCAGGGTCAGAAAAAAGCAGATGAATATGTAGCAAAGCCTGGTTACAGTGAGCATCAAACTGGACTGTGTATCGACCTAACAAATCCAGAAAGATGGTTTGTTGGAAGCACAAAAGAAGCTATATGGTTGGCAGAAAATGCTCATAAGTTTGGATTTATAATAAGGTATCCTAAAGATAAAGAAGATATAACAGGTACAGCGTACGAACCATGGCATATTAGATATGTTGGTAAGGATGATGCTGAGGAAATTTATTCAAAAGGGCTAACTTTAGAAGAATATTTACAAAATAAATAGTATAAATATATAAAATAAATTTTGTGATATTGTAAATTGCGAAATGAATAAATTTATAGATTACACTAACTAAAATATAGTATAATTTTGTATGAACAAAACTATATACAAAGATTAAGTTAGGATGTGTAAAAGTGAAGAATACAATTCTTGTTGTGGATGATGAAAAGGAAATAAGAGACCTTATAGAGATATATCTTTTAAATGGTGGATATAATGTAATTAAAGCTGAAGATGGAGAAGAAGCTCTAGATATTTTAAAAAAGGAAAATATTCATTTAATGGTGTTGGATATAATGATGCCCAAAATGGATGGGATAGAAGTTTGCAGAAGAGTTAGAGAAAGTTTGAATATACCAATACTTATGTTGAGTGCAAAATCAGAAGACATGGACAAAATACAAGGGATAATGACTGGTGCAGATGACTATCTAACAAAACCATTTAATCCACTTGAACTCACTGTGAGAGTGAAATCATTGATTAGAAGAGCATATTATTTTAGTGGTACTAATAATGAAAATAAAAATGTCATAGAAGTTGGAGTGGTATTGATAGATAAGGAAAAGCATAGTGTAACAGTAGCTGGAAAGGAAATAACTTTAACATCAAGAGAATTTGATATACTGTACTTACTGGCAAATAATAAAGGAAGGGTATATAGTACAGAAGAAATATTTGAAAAGGTATGGAAAGAGAAATATTATCAATCTAATAATACTGTAATGGTTCATATGAGTAGAATAAGGGATAAAATTGAAAAATATACAGATGGAGAAAAAATAATTCATACTGTATGGGGAGTAGGATATAAAATTGAAAAATAAAAGCTTATTAAATCATATGTTTCGCCCTATAATAGACTTTATTATAAGTTGTATTATTACCTTAATAATTATGCTAACAAGTATCTATATAATAAAAGTGTTATATTTTAATACTGGTTTATCTACAATTAATTATCTTGTATATAATCTAAGAAATTTAAGAACACTTATAGGAGAGGGATTATTTTATCCATCTTTATTTATAACCTCATCATTAGCAATTTATTTTTTAATATCATACAAGAGAAATAAGCAAATTGTAGATTTTATAAGAAGAGCTAATAAAAAAAATCAGAAGTTAGAAATCATTATAGATGCGGTAAATTCAATGGATGAAGGTGATTTACAAAAGAATATAGATATTGAGTATGATTTAGATGTGTTAAAAGATAAAGAAATTGATAATATTGATGAACTGGCGCGTAAAATTAATAGTATCATTAATCAACTTAGAAACATAACTATTGAAGAGAGACAAGCTCAACAGACTAAAACAGATTTAATAACAAATGTGTCACATGATTTAAGAACACCTTTAACATCGATAATGGGTTATTTAGGATTGATAGAAGAAGGTAAGTATAAAGATGAAGTGCAGATGATGTATTATGTTAATATCGCATATGAAAAATCGAAAAGTTTAAATGTGCTTATAAATGATTTGTTTGAATTGACTAAAATGCAAAATAATACGATAAGATTAAATAAAATAGAAGTAAATTTAGTAGAATTATTAAGTCAGATAGTATCTCAATTTGAAATTTATTTTAAACAGGAGTTTATGGTTAGTAGAGTTAATTTTAGTGAAGAAAAATTAATTGTAAAAGCTGATCCAAATAAATTGGTAAGAGCATTTGAAAATCTTATAACTAATGCTGTGAAATATGGAAAAGATGGGCATTATGTAGATATAGTCACAGAGAAAAAGGAAGATATGGCGGTTGTAAAAGTGATAAATTATGGAGAACCAATTCCTGTGTTAGATTTACCAAATATATTTGATAGATTTTATAGAGTTGAAAAATCGAGAAATAGAAATGTTGGAGGTTCTGGATTGGGTCTTGCGATTACAAAAAATATTGTAAATTTACATAATGGAGAAATTACTGTTTCAAGCGATAAATATCAAACTGTATTTGAGGTACAACTGCCAATAATACAATCAGCTTAGTTATAAAATAAAAGTACGATTATGTGATATAAATATTATAACAATAAAGTGTTTACAAAAATAAAAAAGTAATATATAATTTAAGTCAGTTTAATAAGATACTTATCAAGAGTTAGGGGAGAGAGTTAGCTCAGTGATCCTATACCAACCTTTTATCAGGTGGTCCTGCTAACAACGATGAGACGATTTGAAATAATATACTCTTCTTATCAATAATGGATAGGGGGAGTTTTTTTTAGAATTAATGTAATAAATTTTAAATGATGATGGAGGATTAAATAATGGAAAAAGTAGAAAGTTTTAAATTAGACCACACAAAAGTAAAAGCTCCTTTTGTAAGAAAGTGTAGCGTTCTTGATGGAGTAAAGGGAGATAAAGTAAGTAAGTTTGACTTAAGATTTTTACAGCCCAATGTAGAGAGTTTTGGAACTGCTGCTATGCACGGTTTAGAGCATCTTTTAGCTACTTATTTAAGAGATACACTAGATGGTGTAATAGATTTATCTCCAATGGGATGTAGAACAGGCTTTTATTTAATACTATGGGGAGATGTAGATGCTAATACAGTTAAAGTTGGTTTAGAAGAAGCATTAAAAAAAGTTCTTGAATCAGATAAAATACCAGCAGCTACAGCTATAGAATGTGGAAACTACAGAGACTTATCTTTATTTGGAGCAAAAGAATATGCAAAAGATGTTTTAGATAAAGGATTTTCTTTAAATATATATGGAGAATAATTTAATTGGCAGAGAAAATATAAACATAAATCAAAGTGAAGTTTTAAGATATTTACAATATAGGGGTCAAGAGATAGATAAAGACCTTAGAGATACTATTGGTGAATGTATAGCTATAACTAAAAATAAAATAAATCCTAGATATCTATCTAGGATTTATCCTATTAAAATAAATAAAGATAATATTGTAGAATTAGAGGGGACAAATTTAAATTTAGAGAGTAAAGATATATATGAACTTTTAAAAGAATGTAGTGAATGTGTAATTATGGCAGCTACTATAGGAATAGATATAGAAAAAGAAATAAAGAGATATTCTTACTCAGATTTAACAAAAGGACTAATAATTGATTCATGTGGAACAACAGCAATAGAAGAAGTGTGTGACATTGTTCAAGATAATGTAGAAAAGGTTTTTTTAAAACAAAATAAATTTATAACTATGCGATATAGCCCAGGGTATGGCGATTTACCAATAGAGAAAAATATAGATATATTAAACGTTTTAAATGCTCAAAAGCAAATAGGTCTAACAATTACTTCCAATGGAATTATGATACCTAGAAAGTCGGTAGTGGCTATAATAGGTATTTCTAATACAAAGATAGATAAATCTAAGAAAGAAAAATCGTGTGAAAATTGTAAAAACTATAGAAATTGTACATATAGAAAAGGAGCGAATTCTTGTGGAAATAAAACAATATATGAAAAATAATATATTAATATTTGATGGTGCAATGGGAACAATGCTTCAGCAGAAAGGTTTAAAGTTAGGTGAAAATCCAGAAGTATTTGGCCTTCAAAATCCAGACAAACTTATAGAAATACATACAGCATACTTAGATGCAGGTTCAAATGTAATTCTTACAAATACTTTTGGATGTAATGAATTAAAATTATATAAGTATACAGTAGAAGAAGTGATTGATAGTGCTGTTTCAGTGGCTAGAAAAGCTATAGAAAATGTAGATAATACTAAACCTAGATATGTAGCATTAGATATTGGTCCTATAGGAGAAATGCTAGAGCCTATGGGGACTTTAAGCTTTGATAAGGCATATGAAATATTTAAAAGACAAGTGCTACAAGGTGTTAAGTCTGGAGTTGATGTAATAGTAATAGAGACTATGATGGATTTATATGAAGCTAAAGCAGCTGTATTAGCAGCTAAAGAAAATTCTGATTTACCTGTTTTCTGTACTATGACATTTGATGAAGGCGGAAGAAGCTTTACTGGATGTATGCCAGAATGTATGGTGGCTACTATAGAAGGATTAGGTGTAGATGCAATAGGAGTAAATTGTTCATTAGGACCAAAACAGCTTTTACCAATAGTTGAAAAAATAGTATCAAGAGCTACAATACCTGTGATGGTTCAAGCAAATGCAGGTCTACCAAATATAGTTGATGGAGAGGCTATATATGATGTTGATGCAAAAGAATTCTTTGAAGGGGTTAAAAAGTTCGTTGAGGTTGGAGCTACTATAATAGGTGGATGTTGTGGTACGAATCCAAGCTTTATAAAAGAAATATCTGATAATATAAATTCTGTTACTAAAGGAAGTATCAAGAAGATTGACAAATGTGTGGTTTGTTCACCATCAAAATTTGTAGAAGTAGAATCGCCTACAGTGATTGGAGAAAGATTGAATCCTACAGGTAGAAAACCTCTACAAGAAGCATTGAAAAATGAAAACGTAGATTATGCGATAAATTTAGGACTAGAACAAGTAAATGCTGGAGCACAAATATTGGGAGTGAATGTTGGTTTACCAGAGATAGATGAAAAAAAATTAATGCCAAAATTAATAAAAGAAATTCAGGCAGTAGTAGATACACCTTTACAAGTCGATTCTTCCAATGTAGAGGCGTTAGAGCAAGGTCTTAGATATTATAATGGTAGAACAATAGTAAACTCTTTAAATGGCAAAGAAGAGTCTTTAGAAAGCATATTACCAATAGTCAAAAAGTATGGTTCATGTGTGGTTGGACTTACACTCGATGAAAAAGGTATACCTAAAAAAGCTGAAGAAAGATTTGAAATAGCAAAAAGGATAGTTGATAGAGCAGTTTCTTATGGGATAAAACCAAAAGATATATTTATAGATTGTTTATCATTAACTGTTTCAGCACAACAAGAAGAAGCAATAGAGACTATAAAGGCTATAACAATGGTAAAGACACTAGGAGTAAAAACTATATTAGGTGTTTCAAATATTTCATTTGGTCTCCCAAATAGAAAAGCACTTAACGCTTCTTTTCTAACATTAGCTTTAGGGGCAGGGCTTGATTTAGCAATTATAAATCCAAATGAATGCAGTATGATGGAAGCTATCAATTCTTTTAAAATATTAAATAACACAGATAAAGGATGTGTAAACTATATAAATCAATATAGTAATATAAATAATTCAAAAAAATTGGATTCGTCTACGAAGATTGACAAAGATTTGTCTCTAGATGTTTTAGTTGAAAGAGGATTAAAAGATGAAGCAAAAAATGTAACATTGAATCTTTTGAAAGAAAAGGATGAAAATTATATATTAGATGAGATTTTAATTCCTGCTCTTGATAAGGTAGGAAAAAGATATGATAGTGGAGATATATTTTTACCACAATTGATTCAATCAGCAGAAACGGTAAAAGTTTCATTAAATACAATAAAGGAAGTTTTATTAAGTAAAAGTAGCAATAATGTATCTAAAGGAAAAATAATAGTTGCTACAGTAAAAGGTGATATCCATGATATTGGAAAAAATATAGTAAAAATAATGCTAGAAAATTATGGATATGAGGTTGTAGATTTAGGTAAAGATGTCCCTATTGAAGAAGTAGTGGAAGTTGCTAAAAAAAGAAATATAAAATTAGTAGGATTAAGTGCACTTATGACTACAACTGTTCAAAGTATGAAAGATACAATTCAGGCATTGAGAGATAATGAGATAAATGCAAAGGTATTTGTAGGTGGTGCAGTTTTAACAGAAGAATATGCTGAAGAAATAGGTGCTGATTATTATTCAAAGGATGCAAAGTCTGCTGTTGAAATAGCAAAGTTAAATTTTTAGCATGTAAATTAAAATAAAGGTTTTACTAAATAGGATATTTTATATATAATATAAATATAAGTTTTAGATACTTATGTTTAAAACAATAGGAATTAATCTATAATAATGAGATTAATTAATATAAAAAATATTTATCATCAACATTAAAAAGGGCTGGGAAGTCTGGTATAACTTCCATCAGCCCTTTTTAGTTAAAATCATATGTTAAAAAGCCCAATTACCATTTTTAAAAATCTGTATTTGCTTCCCATCATAAGTCTCACCAATAATATCCATATCAGCAGAACCAATCATAAAATCTACATGTGTTAAACTGTCATTTACACCATATTCATCTAATTCTTCATCTTTTAAATTGTTTCCACCTTCTAGACAAGTTTTATAAGCAGAACCAATTGCAAAGTGGCAAGAAGCATTTTCATCGTATAGAGTATTATAAAAAATTATATCTGTATTGGATATTGGTGAGTTGTATGGAACAAGAGCAACTTCTCCTAAATAATGAGAGCCTTCATCCGTTTCAATAAGTTTTTCTAGTGTATCTAGTCCATTTTCAGCAGAGAAATCTATTATTTTACCATCTTTAAAGGTTAAAAAGAATTTGTCGATTATGTTTCCACCATAAACAAGAGGTTTTGTACTATAAACAGTTCCATTTACTTTAAACTTATGTGGCATTCCAAAAATCTCTTCAGTTGGAATATTCGGATTAAAACTTATTCCATTAGGGTCTTTGGATGCTCCACTTAGCCAGATATGACCTTTTGGTAAGTCTAGAGTCAAATCAGTTTTTGAGGATTTATATTTTAAAGTTTTAAAGTTATTTTTATTTAGAAAGTCCATTTTAGACTTAAGATTTTCATTATGCTCTTCCCATGCTTTTATAGGGTCTTGACCATCTACTCTTGAACATTTAAATATAGCATCCCACAGTTTTTCTATTGCTTTATCTTCTGATAAATTTGGAAACACTTTTTTTGCCCAATCTTTTGTTGGAACAGAGACGATACTCCATTTACATTTATCAGTTAGAGTATAAGAACGCCATTCTTTTAAAGCTTTTCCAGATGCCTTTTGAAAATTTGCAACTCTTTCAGGGTCAACATCTTTTAGTAAGTCAGGATTTTGGGCGTAGACTGATAAAAATGCTCCACCTTCTTTTGCTATATCTACATATTGTTCTGCTGTCCATTTTGGGAACTCATGAAATGCTTCATCTGGAGCATATAAGTACTTAATAAGAGTGCTTTCTTCGTCAGACCACTCTATATATACATTTTTAGCACCACATTTATAGGCTTCCTTAAGTGCATTTCTTGCAAAATCAGCACATTCTATTGGTGACTTTATAAGTAGAGTTTGACCTGGCTGTATGTTAACTCCAACTTTTATTGCTAACTCAGCGTATTTTTCTAAATTTCTATTTAAATTCATATTTATCCTCCTATATTTTTAATATTGAATAACTTATAAAGTATTATAACATTACTTATGTTTTTAATATTGAACAACTTATAAAATATTATAACTTTACTTAGATTTTGGGTCATATTCAAAATATTTATACTTTATAGATTGAGAAATAAAAAAATATTTTAATTAAAACAGATTATGAGGATAACAAACTTATTTAAGCAGTATGTTTTTTTGTTGATTAAAAAATAGCTACGTACACTCGTGACTTTAGTCATGAGTTAGTAGCTAAAATAGTCAGCATATAGGGAAACCTATATGTAGAGATAGGATAGAACCTATCCAATACTACTTGAATTGCTAAAAACCCCTAAAGTTAACCAAACTAAAACATAAGGATGAAATAAACCTAAGTGTGAAAGTTACGAAAGTAGAAAAAATTGGTTAGATGGTATAAGGTTAAACCCTAAGTACTTTAAAATGGGCAATCAGCAGGTAAACTCCGAATAGGAGAAACTTCAACGACTATTCCTCTTGAGGGAAGTACACTACAAGTTATCGGTAGTGGAAGTGTGTAGACCTTAACGGATAATGCCGAAGGATAAGATATAGTCTGTGCTTGCATGAAAGTGTAAGAAGTTCATAAGAGAACTTCATAGGTAGTAGCGAACTTATGTGAACGACAACCTCAAAAATGATAAAAGTAAAGACTTACGGTTCTTATATAGGTTATTTAAAAATAAATATAAAAAACCTTCAAAATACTTGTTTTAAGTAATTGAATATTTTAATCTTATGATAGGTGATGAAAAGTAGAAGTTACTCATGGTAGAGGATATGCATATAGTATGTCAAATATAGACATCCAGTATTATGGGGAGACATCTTTGGAATCCTAGTTATTTCGTTGCTACTGTATCAGAAAATACAGAAGAACAGATAAGAAAATATATTAATAATCAGAAAAAGCAAGTAAAGTGAGGTGGTAGTAGTGGAAAAAGCTTATAAGTTTAGAATATATCCAAATAAAAAACAGCAAGAGTTAATTAACAAAACTTTTGGATGTTGTAGATTTGTATATAATAAATATCTTGCTAAAAGAATAGAAGTTTATAAAAACGATAAAGAAACTTTTACTTATAAACAGTGTAGTTCTGATTTGACCAACTTAAAAAAAGAATTAAAATGGCTTAAAGAACCTGACAAATTTTCACTACAAAACGCCTTAAAAGATTTAGATAATGCATATGAAAAATTCTTTAAAAAAAAGGCAGGATTTCCTAAATTTAAATCAAAGAAAATTAATAGATTTTCATATAAAACTAACTTTACAAATGGAAACATTATGTATTGTGGTCAACATATAAAACTACCTAAACTTGGTATGGTTAAGATAAGGGATAAACAAGTACCTCAAGGTAGAATACTTAATGCTACTATATCTAAAGAACCAAGTGGTAGATATTATGTATCATTATGCTGTACTGATGTAGACATTGAAGCATTTGAAAATACTAACAATCAAATAGGTTTAGATTTGGGAATTAAAGAATTTTGTATCTCAAGTTGTGGAGAATTTATAGAAAATCCTAAGTATCTTAAGAAGTCATTAAACAAACTTGCTAAATTACAAAGAGAATTATCGAGAAAAACAATCGGTAGTTTAAATAGAAATAAAGCAAGATTAAAAGTTGCAGGACTTCAAGAACATATAGCTAATCAAAGAAATGATTTTCTACAAAAACTATCTACTAAATTAATAAAAGAGAATGATATTATTTGCATAGAAGATTTACAGAGGATATGATTAAAAATCGTAAACTATCTCGCTTAATTTCTGATGTGTCATGGTCAGAATTTGTTCGTCAATTAGAATACAAGGCTAATTGGTATGGTAGACAAATTTTAAAGGTGGGTAAATTCTTTGCAAGTTCACAAATATGCAATAAATGTGGGTATAAAAACGAGGAAGTTAAAAACTTAAATATAAGAGAATGGATTTGTCCTAGTTGTAATGAAACTCACGATAGAGATATAAATGCAAGTATAAATATATTAAAAGAAGGATTAAGACTAATAACAATTCAAAATAAATAACGTATGTAAGAACCGTAGGAACTACGGGGATGGCCTGTGGAGAATTAGTAAGACATATTTTAGTATGCAAAATTCTATGAAGCAGGAACCTTGTGACTTTAGTCATAGGAGGTTCAGAATAGTATTAAAGTAGAAATAAAAATACTTTTTTAGTGAAAAGCTATACAAGAATACCAAAAAAAACTTATAATATAATAATGAGATAGATATTTATAAATGAAAAAAATTTTTATAGAAAATCAAATAAAAAAATTATGCTAATGTATAGACATTGATAAGGTAGAATTTAAGCCTTTTGAATGCTATATTAAACTAGAGTAGATATTCTTATGAATTTCAAAATAGGGCAGGAGGAAAAAGGAAATAAAACTATAAAAAATATAAAGTATTTATATAAATTTATAGAGTTTATACGTCAGAAGATTTCAGTTAGGAGGGCATAAATGGAGCTTTATGAAGCCATTTTTTATAGAAAATCTGTAAGAAATTTTTCTAGTAATAAGATAAAAAAGCCATTAATGGAAGAAATAAAAAGAAGTTGTAAAAATTTAGAATACTTAAATGAAGATTTAAATATTAAAGCACATGTTGTTGATAGAGGGCATATAATACATTTTTTAATGGGTAAGGAATGTAAAGTAAAGGCACCTCACTATATAGTAGTTACATCAGATAAAGGTGAAGACTATTTACAGAATATAGGATTTGCTACAGAAGGTGTAGTTTTACGTCTTACAACATTGGGAGTAGCTACTTGCTGGTTGGAAGGAAACTTAAAGAGAGAAGATATATTAGAATTTGTGGATATTGGGAATAAGAACTTTGAAGAAGATGAAGAAGATGATTTAGACTATTTAGCTGGATTAAAAACAGAAGTAGAAGATGAAAACAAAATAGAGAATCCTTATATAATAATAGCTTTTGGATATCCAGCAAAAAATGAAGATTTGTTTAGGACAAGATATGCTAGACCTGATAGAAAGCCAATAAAAGATATGATAAATAAGATAAATAGGAATAGAAAATGGAAAGAAGTATTAGAATTGACAAGAAGGGCTCCATCTGTAAAAAATTCTCAACCATGGTATTTCCATAAGGATGAACGAGGTCTTCATTTATTTGAAAAGAAACCTAAGAAACACTGTGAAGATATGAATAAGGTTAGCTTAGGTGTAGGTTTAAGACATTTTGATATAGCTTGTATAAAAAATAAAATAGATGTTTCATATGAAAAACTTCCTATAAGGAATAAAATAGGAAAATCATATTTTATAACTGTAGTTGAGCATGTGAAACCAGAAGAAGAAATCCAAGAAGAAAATGTAAGTCGTGAAAAAGAAGAATCACAAGATGAATAAAATTTTGGAAGGTGGATATTGGATATGTATAAGTGCGGGAAATGTAACCTTAGAGGCTGTTCTGATGGAAATATGGATAAGTTAATGAAGATATGTCCAACTAGAGAAATTGAGCTACAACAAAAAGCAAAGCAACTTTATGAAGAAGAAGAGAATAGAAAAATAGCTTATAACGCTGGGCTAGTTGAAGCAGAAGGATACTGTGAATATACTAGACTAAAAGAAATTATAGAGTTTGCTAAGAAATGTGGTTATAAAAAGATTGGTATAGCATTTTGTATTGGATTAAAAAGAGAAATGCAAACAGTACAAAAGATATTTGAACATCATGGATTTGAAGTATTTTCTGTTATATGTAAAAACGGAGCAATGCCTAAGAGTACAGTTGGACTAGAAGCATCTCAAACAATATCAAAGTGTGCAGATGAAATAATGTGCAATCCAATAGGACAAGCTTTATTTTTAAATGAAGCTAAGGTTGACCTTAATGTAATTCTTGGATTATGTGTTGGTCACGATACTTTAGCCATGAAATATATGGAAGCTCCTATAACAACTTTAGTTGTCAAAGATAGAGTAACTGGGCATAATCCAGTTGCTGCAATATATAATGCAGAATCATATTTTGAGAAAAAATTGTTTGATAAAGAAGAATAATTCAAAGACTTATTGACATAAAAAGCAATTAGTGGTTTAATTATAAAAAAGATAAAACTTTAAATTATCCTAGTGATACATAAAGTTATATAAATAAAGAAAAATATTACAGCTAAATTCCTTAAAGTAGTCCAGAGAGACTAAAGGGTTATAGATAATGTTAATATATAACCTCTAGTAAATCTTCTAGAGGTTTTTGATGAGTATAAAATAAAAATTTAAATATAATAAAGTCTTTTAAACTAGTCCAGAGAGACTGGGAAAGATATCTCATAGCTAAGAATTGAGTTATGTATAGATAAAATCCTTGTGCCTCTTTTGGTGTAAGGATTTTTTTATGAGGATTTAGGCTTTATTAAAAAGGAGATGTAAAAATGATAAATGGAAAAGAGAAGTTGATAGTTGCAATTGATACTGACGAATTTGATAAAGCTAAAGAACTAATAGACAGATTAGAAGATAGTGTAGACATATTTAAGGTAGGGCTAGAGCAATACGTTGCCACAAAAGGTAAAACAATAGATTATCTTAAAGAAAAAGGTAAAAAAATATTTTTAGACCTTAAATTCCATGATATCCCAAATACTATGAAAAGTGCAGTGAGAGCTGCAGTGAGAGATAATGTTTGGTTAATGACAATACATGTATCAGATATGGAAGGAATGAGACAATGTGCACTAGTTGCTAAGGAAGAAGCAGAAAGATTAAATATAGAAAAGCCATTAGTAGTTGGAGTAACGGTTTTAACTTCATTAAGTAACCAAGATTTACAGGACATAGGATGTAATATGACAACAGAAGAGTTAGCTATAAAGAGAGCTAAACTGGCAAAAGAAGCAGGAATAGATGGGGTTGTTTGTTCAGCTCAAGAAGTTGATAAGATAGTAGAAGCATGTGGAACTGATTTTATAACAGTTTGCCCAGGAATAAGACCTAAATCAGCAGAGGTTGGAGACCAAAAAAGAGTTGTGACTCCATCAGATGCAATAAAAAGAGGTGCTCATTATTTAGTTGTTGGAAGACCTATAACAAAAGCAGAAAATCCAAGAGAATCAGCTATTAATATTGTAAAAGAAATAGAAAATGCTTAGATAAAATATTTGGGAGGTAGCTTACATGAAGGGGAAATTAATTTTAGAAGATGGAACAGTATTTGAAGGAAAAGCATTTGGATATCTAAAGGAAACTGTTGGAGAAGTTGTATTTAATACTTCAATGGCTGGATATGGAGAAATATTGACAGATGCAACTTATTATGGACAAATAGTTACTATGACCTATCCACTTATAGGAAACTATGGAATAAATTTAGAAGATGTTGAATCAAATAAGGTACAAGTAAAAGGACTTATTGTAAGAGAAAAAAGTGATAACCCAAATAATTTTAGATGTGAGATGGATATAGACACATATCTAAAGCAAAATAAGGTAATAGGACTTGAAGGAATAGATACAAGAGCATTAACTAAAATTATTAGAAACAATGGAACTAAGAGAGGAATTATAACTTTAGAAAATACATCGTTACAAGATGTTCAGTCTAAACTAGAAGAGCATTGTAACAAAGATTCAGTAAAAAATGTTACGAGAAAAGAAATTGAAAATATCAAAGGTACTGGTGCTAAGGTTGTAGTTATAGACTTTGGTGTTAAAAATAGTGTACTAGAGTCTCTTAAAGCTTGCAACTGTGATATAACTATAGTACCAGCAATGACTACAGCAGAAGAAATTTTAAATATAAATCCTGACTTAATCTTACTATCTAATGGACCGGGAAATCCAGAAGATGTAAATGATATAGTTGAAAATATAAAAAACTTAGTAGGCAAAAAGCCATTGACAGGAATAGGTTTAGGACATCAAATTTTAGCATTGGCATTAGGAGGAAAGACTTCAAAGCTTATATTTGGACATAGAGGAGGCAATCATCCAGTTAAATGTTTAGAAACTGGAAAAGTATTTATAACTTCTCAAAATCATGGATATAATGTTTCAGAAATGCCAGAAAATACAGAGGTAACTCACATAAATTTAAATGACAATACTATAGAAGGAATGAGACATAAAGAATTGCCAATATATAGTGTTCAGTACATTCCAGAATACACAACAAAAGAAGATTTAGATTGTATATTTAATAAATTCTTAGCATTAATATAGATTTAGTATTATTTACAGATAGTAAAAACCATTTAGATAAGGAGAAAAATTTATGCCTAAATTAGATAGTATAAAGAAAACTTTAGTATTAGGGTCAGGACCAATAATAATAGGTCAAGCAGCGGAATTTGACTATTCAGGAACACAAGCTTGCCAATCTTTAAAAGAAGAAGGAATAGAAGTTGTATTAATAAATAGTAATCCAGCTACAATAATGACTGATAAAGAAGTGGCAGATAAAATATATATAGAACCATTAACAATAGAATTTATAGAAAAAATAATAGAAAAAGAAAGACCAGATAGTTTACTTGCAGGTATGGGTGGACAAACAGGGCTAAACTTAGCAGTTGAACTTTATGAAAAAGGCATACTAGATAAATATGGAGTGAAGATAATAGGTACTTCAGTAGAATCTATCAAAAAAGGTGAAGATAGAGATATATTTAGAGAAGTAATGAAAGAAATAAATCAGCCTGTAATAGTTAGTGATATAGTTACAGATTTACAAGCAGGTCTTGATTATGCACTTACAATTGGTTATCCAGTAGTTGTAAGACCAGCATACACACTAGGTGGAACTGGTGGAGGTATAGCTGAGAATGAGGAAGAATTAAGAGAAATACTTTCACATGGACTACAATTAAGCCCTGTTGGACAGGTATTAATTGAAAAGAGTATAAAAGGCTGGAAAGAAATAGAATATGAAGTAATAAGAGATTCAAAGGGAAATTGTATAGTTGTATGTAATATGGAGAATATAGACCCAGTTGGAGTTCATACAGGAGATAGTATAGTTGTTGCCCCAACTCAAACTTTAAGTAACAAAGAATGTGCGATGCTTAAAAAAGCATCTTTAGATATATTAAATGCAGTAGAAGTTCAAGGTGGATGTAATGTTCAGTTTGCATTAAATCCACACAGCTTTGAATATGCAGTTATTGAGATAAATCCAAGAGTTAGTAGATCATCAGCTCTAGCATCAAAAGCTACAGGATATCCAATAGCTAAAGTTTCATCAAAAATAGCTTTAGGTTACACTTTGGATGAGATAGAAAATGCAGTAACTAAAAAAACTTATGCTTGTTTTGAACCAACTATAGATTACGTAGTAGCAAAAATACCAAAGTGGCCTTTTGATAAATTTAAAAAAGCAAATAGAAAATTAGGAACTAAGATGATGGCAACTGGTGAAATCATGAGTATAGGAAGCAACTTTGAAGCTGCTATTCTTAAAGGGATAAGATCGCTTGAAACAGGAAAATATTCATTAGTTCACACACCATCTGAAGAGAGAAGTATTGAGGAGTTAAAGAAAAGAGTTGTAGTACCTGATGATGAGAGACTATTTGATTTAGCTGAAATGATAAGAAGAGGCTATAAAGTAGAAATGATAGAGCAAATTACAGGTGTAGATAAATGGTTTATAAATAAATTTAAATGGATAGTAGAGCAAGAAGAAAAACTAAAAGTTATGAAGATTGAAGATTTAACGAAAGATTATCTTCTTGAATTAAAGAAAAAAGGATTCTCTGATAAGGGTATATCTGACTTAATGAAGATAAGCCCAGAAAAATTATACGAATTGAGAAGTCTATATAATATAAAGCCAGCATATAAGATGGTTGATACTTGTGCAGGTGAGATAGATGCTATATCTCCTTACTATTATTCAACTTATGAGCAATATGATGAGGTAGTTGTTAGTGATAAGAAAAAGGTGATAGTATTAGGTTCTGGTCCAATAAGAATAGGTCAAGGTATAGAATTTGACTATTGTTCAGTTCATTGTGTAAAATCTTTAAGAAAAATGGATATAGAAACTATAATCATAAACAATAACCCTGAAACTGTAAGTACAGATTTTGATACATCAGATAAGTTATATTTTGAACCATTAACAGAAGAAGAAGTTTTAAGTATAATCGAAAAAGAAAAACCAGAAGGTGTAATATTACAGTTTGGTGGACAGACAGCTATAAAATTGGCTAAGTTCTTACATGAAAAAAATATACCTATATTGGGTACTGATTTTGATGATATAGATGCAGCAGAAGATAGGGAAAAATTTGATGATTTACTAGAGAGACTAGATATAAATAGACCAAAAGGAAAAGGTGTATGGTCACTTAGTGAAGGTATTGAAGTTGCTAATGAATTAGGTTATCCAGTATTGGTTAGACCATCTTATGTACTTGGTGGTCAAGGTATGGAAATAACTTATAACGAAGAAAAATTATCTCAATACCTACAAGATGCATTTGATAGAGACCATAAGAATCCAGTACTTATAGATAAATATCTAACTGGTAGGGAAATAGAAGTAGATGCTATATGTGATAAGGAAGATATATTAATACCTGGTATAATGGAACATTTGGAAAGAGCTGGGGTTCACTCTGGAGACAGCACAACAATGTATCCAAGTCAAAATATTTCTGATGAGATAAAAGAAAAGATAGTAGAATACACTAAGAAGATAGCTTTAGACCTTAATGTACTTGGTATGGTTAATATACAGTTTATAGAATTCCAAAATGAATTATATATAATTGAGGTTAATCCTAGAGCTAGTAGAACAGTTCCATATATAAGTAAAGTGAGTGGAGTACCAATAGTTGACTTAGCGACTAAGTGTATGTTAGGGTCTAAATTAAAAGATTTAGGATATGGTACAGGAGTTTACAAAGAGCCAAAATTAGTATCAGTAAAAGTGCCAGTATTCTCAATGTCTAAATTATCTAAGGTTGAAGTAAGTCTAGGACCTGAGATGAAGTCTACAGGAGAAGTTCTAGGCGTAGGAGAAAATTTAGAAGAAGCTTTATATAAAGGATTCTTAGCGGCAGGTAGACATATGTCTGATGAAAGAGGAGTAGTACTTGCTACTGTCAATAATCATGATAAAGATGAATTTATAGAGATAGCAAAAGATATGAAAGAGTTAGGATATACTTTTGTTGCTACAGAAGGGACAGCTAAGAGTCTAAGAGAAAGTGGAATAGAAGCTGATATAGTAAATAGAGTAGAAGAATCTAGACCAAATATACTAGATGCTATAAGAAATAAACAAGTTGATATAGTAATAAATACACCAACTAAAGGAAATGACTCTACAAGAGATGGGTTTAAGATAAGAAGAACGGCCATTGAATTTTCTACTGAAATAATGACATCTTTGGATACACTAAAAGCTTTAGTAGAAGTTAAGAAAAAACATTTAAACAAAGATGAGTTAAAAGTTTACAATATAGCTGAATAGAAATTAAGTTGATTGTGTAGTTCAATAACTTAATTATTAAATTAAAAAAAAGAGGTTATTTTTTCTATGAGTTTTTACTTTTGAGATAACTTCTTTTTTTTAAGAAATTTGTAGTATAATAGAAAAAGATAAAAAATAAATGTAAATAAGTATAAAACTAGAATGTAAAAGTGAAAAATAGATATAGATATTTAAAAGCTTATATTTAGTTAATGTTCTTTAGCTTGCCTAAAGAGAATTATAGGAGGTACTGTAATATGAAAGCAAGGTTAATATTAGAAGATGGGACAATTTTTATAGGAAAGGCATTTGGATATTTAGAAGAAAGTGTAGGAGAAGTAGTGTTTAATACTTCTATGATAGGATATGGTGAAGTTTTAACAGACCCTTCTTACTATGGTCAAATAGTTACTATGACTTATCCTCTTGTAGGAAATTATGGTATAAATTTATCATCAGCAGAGTCTGAAAAAGTGCAAGTAAAGGGATTTATAGTAAGAGAAAAAAGTGATTCTCCAAGTAATTTTAGATGTGAAATTGATATAGACCAATATTTAAAACAAAATAAAGTTATCGGTTTTGAAGGAATAGATACAAGAGCTTTGACTAAAATACTTAGAAATAATGGAACAATGAAAGGGATAATTACATTAGAAGACAGTACGTTAGAAGATGTTAAACATAAATTGGATAAGTTTTCAAATACAGAAGCAGTTAGAACAGTTACAAGAAAAGAAGTAGAGCATATAAAAGGAAATGGTCCAAAAGTAGCTGTTATGGATTTTGGAGTTAAAAGAAATATATTAAAATCATTTATAGCTCGTGGATGTGATATAACAATATTTCCAGCTACAACATCTCCAGAAGATGTATTAAGTATAAATCCTGACTTAATATTCTTGTCAAATGGACCTGGAGACCCAGAAGACCTAGAAGATGTTATAGAAAATATAAAAGCTCTTATTGGTAAAAAGCCTATAGTTGGAATCTGCTTAGGACATCAACTTTTAGCTTTAGCTCTTGGAGGAAAAACTGCTAAGCTTAAATTTGGACATAGAGGTGGAAATCATCCAGTTAAAGATTTAGAAGAGGGAAAAGTATTTATAACTTCTCAAAATCATGGATACTATGTTTCAGAAGTTCCTGAACAAATGAAAGTGACGCATATAAATTTAAATGATAATACTGTTGAAGGAATGAGACATGAGAAGCTAGATGTATACAGTGTTCAATACCATCCTGAGGCTTGTCCAGGACCAAAAGATAACGACTATATTTTTGATAAATTTTTAGAGTTAGCAAAATAAATAGTATTAGAATGTATAACTAGAAAATAAGAATAACTTAAATCAAAAAAGTTTGATTTAATTAACATAGATGTATATAATGAGTAAACTTAAATTTAAAATGAAATAAAGTAATTAAAATTGATTATATAGATGATGAAGATAAGAGCTGTGAAAATTGTTTAGATAAGGAGAAAGAGTTATGCCTAAATTAGATAGTATAAAGAAAACTTTAGTATTAGGGTCAGGACCAATAATAATAGGTCAAGCGGCAGAGTTTGATTATTCAGGAACACAGGCCTGCCAAGCATTAAAAGAAGAGGGAATTGAAGTTGTATTAGTTAATAGTAATCCAGCTACGATAATGACTGATAAAGAAGTGGCAGATAAAATATATATAGAACCATTAACAATAGAATTTATAGAAAAAATAATAGAAAAAGAAAGACCAGATAGTTTACTTGCAGGTATGGGTGGTCAGACAGGATTAAACTTAGCTGTAGAATTACATGATGCTGGTATATTAGATAAATATAATGTAAAAGTTATAGGGACATCTATAGAGTCTATAAAAAAGGGCGAGGATAGAGATTTATTTAGAGAGGTAATGAAAGAAATAAATCAGCCAGTAATAGTTAGTGATATAGTTACAAACTTAGAAGCAGGTCTTGAATTTGCCAATAAAATAGGATATCCAGTGGTTGTAAGACCAGCATATACGTTAGGTGGAACTGGTGGAGGTATAGCTGATACAGAGGAAGAATTAAGAGAAACTCTTACACATGGATTGCAATTAAGCCCAGTAGGACAAGTTCTTCTGGAAAAGAGTATAAAAGGTTGGAAAGAAATAGAATATGAAGTAATGAGAGATGGAAATGGAAACTGTATAACTGTATGTAATATGGAAAATGTAGACCCAGTTGGAGTTCATACAGGAGATAGTATAGTTGTTGCCCCAAGTCAAACTCTAAGTGATGAAGAGTATCAATTACTTAGAAAGGCATCAATAGACATAATAAATGCAATAGAAGTTCAAGGTGGGTGTAACGTTCAAATAGCTTTAAATCCACATAGTTTAGAGTATGCAATAATAGAAATAAATCCAAGAGTTAGTAGGTCATCAGCCTTAGCATCAAAAGCTACAGGATATCCAATAGCAAAAGTAGCAGCTAAGATAGCTTTAGGTTACACTTTGGATGAGATAGAAAATGCAGTAACTAAAAAGACTTATGCTTGTTTTGAACCGACATTAGATTATGTAGTAGTAAAAATACCAAAGTGGCCATTTGATAAATTTAGACATGCTAATAGAAAATTAGGAACTAAGATGATGGCTACTGGTGAAATAATGAGTATAGGTAGTAACTTTGAGGCTGCTATTCTTAAAGGGATAAGATCACTTGAAACAGGAAAATATTCGTTGGTTCATGCACCATCAGAAGGTAGAACATTAGAAGAATTAAAGGCTAGAGTTGTAGTACCTGATGATGAGAGACTATTTGACTTAGCTGAAATGATAAGAAGAGGCTATAAAGTAGAAATGATATCAGAAATAACTGGTGTTGATAAGTGGTTTATAAACAAATTTAAATGGATAGTAGAGCAAGAAGAAAAATTAAAAGTTCTAAAAATAGAAGACCTAGATAAAGAGTATCTACATGAATTAAAGAAAAAAGGATTCTCTGATAAAGGTATATCTGACTTAATGAAGATAAGCCCAGAAAAGCTATATGAATTAAGAGGTTTATATAATATACAGCCAGTTTATAAAATGGTTGATACATGTGGAGGAGAATTCGAAGCTCTATCACCTTACTATTATTCAACTTATGAGCAATATGATGAGGTAGTTGTTAGTGATAAGAGAAAAGTGGTAGTATTGGGTTCTGGTCCAATAAGAATAGGTCAAGGTATAGAATTTGACTATTGTTCAGTTCATTGTGTAAAATCTTTAAGAAAAATGGGAATAGAAACTATAATTGTAAACAATAACCCTGAAACAGTAAGTACAGATTTTGATACATCAGATAAGTTATATTTTGAACCATTAACAGAAGAAGAAGTTTTAAATATAATCGAAAAAGAAAAACCAGAAGGTGTAATACTACAGTTTGGTGGACAAACAGCTATAAAATTGGCTAAGTTCTTACATGAAAAAAATATCCCTATACTGGGAACTGATTTTGATGATATAGATGCAGCAGAGGATAGAGAAAAATTTGATGACTTACTAGAAAAGCTAGACATAAATAGACCAAAAGGAAAAGGTGTATGGACGACTAAAGAGGGTGTTGAGATTGCTAAGGAGTTAGGTTATCCAGTGTTAGTTAGACCATCTTATGTACTTGGTGGTCAAGGTATGGAAATAACTTATAACGAAGAAAAATTAATTCAGTATTTGGATGATGCATTTGATAGAGACCACAAGAATCCAGTACTTATAGATAAATATCTAACTGGTAGGGAAATAGAAGTAGATGCTATATGTGATAAGGAAGATATATTAATACCTGGTATAATGGAACATTTGGAAAGAGCTGGAGTTCACTCTGGAGATAGTACAACAATGTATCCAAGTCAAAATATATCTGATGAGATAAAAGAAAAGATAGTAGAATACACTAAAAAAATGGCTTTAGAGCTTAATGTACTTGGTATGGTTAATATACAATTTATAGAATTCCAAAATGAATTATATATAATTGAGGTTAATCCTAGAGCTAGTAGAACAGTTCCATATATAAGTAAAGTGAGTGGAGTACCAATAGTTGACTTAGCGACTAAGTGCATGTTAGGAGCTAAATTAAAGGATTTAGGATATGGCACAGGAGTTTACAAAGAGCCAAAACTAGTATCAGTAAAAGTGCCAGTATTCTCAATGTCTAAATTAGCTAAGGTTGAGGTAAGTCTAGGACCTGAGATGAAGTCTACAGGAGAGGTTCTAGGTGTAGGAGAAAACTTAGAAGAAGCTTTATACAAAGGATTCTTAGCAGCAGGTAGACATATGTCTGATGAAAGAGGAGTAGTACTTGCTACTGTTAATAATCATGACAAGGATGAGTTTATAGAGATAGCAAAAGATATGAAAGAGTTAGGATATACTTTTGTTGCTACAGAAGGAACAGCTAAGAGTCTAAAAGAAAATGGAATAGAGGCAGATATAGTAAATAGAATTGAAGAGCCTAGACCAAATATACTAGATGCTATAAGAAATAAACAAGTTGATATAGTAATAAATACACCAACTAAAGGAAATGACTCTACAAGAGATGGATTTAAAATGAGAAGAACGGCTATTGAATTCTCTACTGAAATAATGACATCCTTGGATACACTAAAAGCTTTAGTAGAGGTTAAGAAGAAACACCTAAATAAAGACAAGTTAAAAGTTTACAATATAGCTGAGTAGAAGTGATAAAGTTTTTATATAAGAGATTATAAATTTTATACAACAAAAGATTCTAGATAAATTTTATATTTTACACAAATTTATTTACATTCTCAAATATTTATACTGAAAACATGTGGAAATTGGCATTAGCTATGTTCCCACATGTTTTCTTAGAAATTTTACTGAGAGAAGACAATTACACTAAACATCTTAAGTCAATTTCTCTCTTTTTAACTTGTATCTGAATTTCAGTTAGAAGTTCTTCTTCGTTGTTTGTAGACAAAGGGTCTATTATAGGTATTTCATATATATAATTTTCAATAGGTATTCTTTTATACTCAACATAATCAACCAGCTTCTTAAAAGCAGTATAATTTTTTCTGTAAGGTCCTTTATATGTCATACAAATAAAGTCACCAGATGAAATTTCTGTTATATATTTTTGTGATTTTATATCAAATAAATCTCTTTCAACAGTTACAAAACTATTATCATAAATAACTTTATCTTCTTTTAAAAATTTATCTATAGATACAAGTCCACTTACTCCACCATAAAACACAGATATATTATCTTCTAATATATTTGCTATTTGTCTTCTGGAAAGTTCCATAGTTTCTTCACTACTTAATCCTTCTTCGTATTCTATAGATAAGATACTTCTTCGTGGAATATGTTTTCTCACTATTTTGCCAACTTCATCTACTTTCATACCTTTTTCCATTGTTTCTTTCTTTGTACTTAGTACTTTTTTTATAAGTTCTAATTCTTTAATTTTTTCGTCCACTATATTAATTTTATTAGTCAGTAGCTTTAGAATTTCTTCATTATTTTCATCAAGCTTTGATTTAATTTCTTTTAAAGGCATACCTAAATACTTTAAGTATTTTATAATATCTAATTGTGAAAATTGGTCAATTGAGTAATATCTGTAATTGCTTTCTTGATCAACATGAACAGGCTTAAATAAACCTATTTGGTCATAGTACCTTAGTGTCTGTATACTTATTTTATGAAGCTTTGACATTTCGCCTATTGAAAATTTTTTACTCATACAATCACCTCATTTGAGATTTAAAATATATTCCATGGATATTTATCCGATGGATGACATGTAAATTCCATTTTTTCTTTTGTAGTAGGATGGTAGATTTCTATCTTATTGGACCAAAGAGATATTTGTTGTCCAACTTTATTTATTTCTTTGCCATATTTTTGGTCTCCGTATAATGGATGTTTTCTGCTTGCAAATTGAACTCTTATCTGATGAGAGCGACCAGTCTTTAAATCAACTTGAACTAAGCTTAAATTTTCTTTAAAGTCTAATACCTTATAATTGAGTTCAGCTTCTTTGGCATCTTTATGATTTTTTTTCACTACAGTTACCATATTAGTCTTTTTATTCTTATATAAAAAATCCCTTAATGTATCTGAATTAGATTTTATCCTACCATGAACAACAGCTAGATAGGTTTTTTTAAAGGTCTTATTTCTTACTTGCTCAGATAATCTAGAAGCAGCCTTTGATGTTTTTGCAAAAACCATAACTCCACCTACTGGTCTATCCAATCTATGTATTAAACCAATGTATACATTTCCAGGTTTGTTATACTTTTTTTTAATATAGTCTTTTAAAAGATTTACCATATCCTTATCATTAGTATTATCCCCCTGAGATAATATGTTAACTGGTTTTTCTACAACTAATAAATGGTTATCTTCATATATGACTTTTATCATTATTTTTTCTCCCATCTTCCAAATATACCACAAGGAAGTATCTTACCATCTCTAGAAGCTGGTATTCCTAATTCTCCACCATATATATATCCTGTATTTGTCCTCTTACCTATTGTTGTAGACAATACATTTTCAAGAACTATTGGAGAAAACCCTGTTGTATAAGAATTAATCAAGAAAAACAAAGGATTATCTGATAAAACTCCCATACATAAATCTACAAAACTATATAACTTTTCTTCTATTTGCCATACTTCTCCTTTAGGACCTCTTCCATAAGAAGGTGGGTCCATTATTATTGCATCATATTTTTTACCTCTTCTTATTTCTCTTTCAACAAACTTTACAACATCGTCTACTATAAATCTTACTGTTTGATTTTTAAGACCTGATAATTCTATGTTTTCTTTTGCCCAATTAACCATACCCTTTGCAGCATCAACATGACATACTTCTGCACCAGCAGATGCACAAGCTACAGTAGCCCCACCGGTATATGCAAAAAGATTTAACACTTTTATAGGTCTGTTAGCTTTCTTTATTTTGTCTATCATCCAATCCCAGTTGGCTGCTTGCTCTGGGAACAAACCAGTGTGTTTAAATCCAGTTGGTTTAATGTGAAACTTTAGGTTTTTATAATTTATAGTCCATTGCTCTGGGTATCTTTTTTTGTGTTCCCATTGACCTCCACCTTTATTGCTTCTATGATAGTGTCCATGAGGGTTTTTCCACAAAGCCCATTCAGATTCCATTGGCCACACAACCTGTGGGTCTGGTCTTCTAAGTACATAATTACCCCAACGCTCTAATTTTTCTCCATTTCCCATATCTATAAGTTCATAATCTTTCCATTTATCTGCTAATAATAACATATACTTCCTCCTATAAAATAACTCTCAATCCTATGTATTATACCACAAAATTAGTCATTTTTTGTTGTTTTAGATACTTTCTATTCTTTACATTTACTATTAACATTATTACTGTTTTAAGCATATTATATTGTATCTGATTTTTTTAATAAAAGGGGAGGGTTTTAATGGAAAATTATCAATCTACAAATACTTGTACATATAATATACTATATGTGCAATTTAATGAAGACTTTGAAAGAAGTAAGTATTTTTCATATGATGTAAAATATCCTGTTATATACAATATTAGAAATCAATCTACCTATGTAAATCCAGTGATTTTAAATAACATAAACAATGCTGTAAAAATGACTGTAAACAATTTTAAAAATGGTTTACAGGAAGAAGAACAAGAATATAATAATGTAGCTTCTCAAAACTCACTTCCAAAGCAGAGTTATTGGGTATCTACTAGTTATGTAGTTACTTTTAATAAAAATTATGTGCTAAGTATGATATTAAGTCTTATGGCTTTTACTAGCAACTCTGGACCTAAGTATAATACATTGAATAATTACAATATAGATTTGACAACTGGAAAAGAACTTTTGCTTGGGGATATTTTTAGAGATGGGGTTGATTATATAAATATAATAACTGATTATATAAAATCTCAAATAAATGAAAATAGAGATATGTACTATTCTAATGTGGAACTAGTCATACCTGAGGACCAAGCTTTTTATATTACAGATGATGGAATTGTTGTTTATTTTGGTGTTGATGAGATAGCACCCGAAAGCTTTGGAATACCTAAGTTCAAAATTAAATTTTCTGATTTTGGAAACTTTATAAATTCACGCATATATTGTATTTCTCCAGACATATATGTTCAATCAAGAGTAAGAACTAAACATTTTAGGGGATAAAAATATAGATAATTCTAAGCCCTATTTTAGTACTTATGCTGGAGTAGGGTTAAGATTTATCTATCCTAAATAACATAATTTAAACAGTACTATTTATATTTGTTAATTATATAAATTTAGATATATTGATAAATGTTAAAATAGCACAATTGTTTTGTATTGAAAGCTTTAACTTTTGAATCAACGAGAAGATTATATTATTATATATATTTAAACCATTATTTTTTTTTATACATTTGTTGATAAGCAGAGTTTTTATTGATGACTTCTACATTTAAATTGGGATTACTTACTACTTCACACAAGAAAAGTTTTCCTAACTTTAATCTGATATTCATCTCCAATCTGTTCCATTCATAGCCTTTGAACAATTCTTTTAATAAAAAAACTTCTCCGCAATGGATGTTTTTTAATTCATCTATTGCATCTTTTAACAGAATATTCATATTATTTCCTCCGATTTGTATAAATTCATTAATTTCATTATATTGGTAATTTTTTACATAGTCAAACAAATTATAAATGAATTACTATGTTATTAAAAGTAACGCTTTTGTAATAAAGTATCTATATCTTTTATTTCTTAATACCTTTTTTTAACATGAAATCTTTCTATAATTCTTGCCATCTTACTTCCTCCTATAGAGTAATTAATTTAAATATATATTAATAATATAAAAATCAATAAATTAATAATATTATTAATATTGACAAAATAAAAAGAAGTAAATATAATTTAATTAAACACTTATAAATGAATATATGGATTGTTACTGATACGATCAGGCGATACCTTAATTGATGAGTATGAAATTTTTGATTTCTATTGATTAATTAAGGTTTTTTTATGTAGTTAACTTAATTATAAAGATCAGTTTTGAGGTGATAAAGTGAATATAACTAAAATTTTCAATAATAATGCTGTTGTTGCAACGGATACATCAAAAAATGAAATAGTTGTAATGGGCTGTGGGATAGCATTTAAAAAAAGTGTTGGAGAAAAAGTGGATGAAAAGTTAGTTCAAAAAACATTTATTCTTAAACAGAACGAAGCTTCAGAAAAGTTTAAATTATTGTTAGAAGATATTCCAATAGAGCATGTTTCATTAAGCTATGATATTATTGAATATTCAAAAAATATCTTAAATGTTGAAATGAATGATCATATATATGTTACTCTTACTGATCATATAAGTTATGCAATTAAATTAGCCAGTGAAGGATTAAAAAGACCAAATGCTCTTATTTGGGAAATTAAAAAGTTTTATCCCAAAGAATTTAAAATAGGAATTAAATCTTTAGAGTTTATAGAAGGTAAAATAGGAATTAAACTTGAAGAAGATGAGGCAGCAAATATAGCATTGCATCTAATGAATGCACAAATTAGTAGAACTTCAAATAAAGTGGAAGATGCAATAAAAATTACAAAAATGGTTTCTGAGATATTAAACATTGTTACCTATACATATAATATAGAATTGGATGAAAATTCACTTAATTATGAAAGATTTGTAACACATTTAAGGTTTTTCTTTAAAAGGATATATAATAATGAGAAAAGTTATTTAGATGATGATAACTTATTAAATCAGATAAAGGTAAAGTATCCAAAAGCATATAATTGTGTGAACAAAATTGAAAAATATTTAGAAAAAAATCTTGATTCGTCAGAACGTTTATATTTAACATTACATATACAACGTGTAACGAGTGTATAATTTAATATAAGGATTGTTACTGGTAAAGCAGGCGAAACCAATATAAATGAAATTTGAGATTAGTAGTCTTAGTTCATTTATAAGGTTTCGTCTTTTTATATATAAGAAATATGTTTCATGTTTAATTAAAAACTAGTTTTTAAATTTTATAGTACTAAATTACGGTAAGAGGAGAAATGATGTTATGAAGTATGAAGGTTTAGCTAAAGAGATTATAAAAAATGTTGGTGGTAAGAAAAATATTATTAGTTTAGTTCATTGTTTAACAAGATTAAGATTTAAGTTGAAAGATGAAAGTAAGGCAAATACAAATACATTAAAAAACATGGATGGGGTTGTAACTGTAATGAAAAGTGCAGGGCAATATCAAGTTGTAATTGGTAATCATGTACCGGACGTATTTGCAACAATTATGCAACTTACAGAATTATCATCTTCACAAAATTCTGAGGAAGCAGAGGTTAAGGGAGTTTTAAATAAATTTATTGATATTATAGCAGGTGTGTTCACTCCAATAATTAGTGTCCTTATGGCAACAGGGGTAATTAAAGGAATTAACGCTATTATTTTAGCAACAGGGATTATTTCTAAGGATACAGGGACATATCAAGTACTTAATGCAATTGGAGATAGCTTATTTTACTTCTTTCCAATATTCTTAGGATATACTTCAGCTATAAAATTTAAATTGAAACCTTTTGTTGGGATGGCTATAGGTGCTGCATTAGTTTATCCAGGATTAAATCAACTATCTACTGAGAATCCATTATTTATATTATTTCAAGGAACAGCATTTGAGTCACCTGTGTATAGTACATTTATGGGGATTCCATTAATTATGGGGAAATATACATCAAGTGTTATTCCAGTAATTTTTGCAACTTATTTTGCATCAAAACTTGAAAAAAAAATGACTAAAATTATCCCACAAGTAGTTAGAAATTTAATGGTACCTGTAATTGTTTTAGTAACTATAATTCCAATAACATTTATTATAATTGGACCTGTATCAACATGGTTAAGTACTTTATTAGGTGTACTAGCAATGAGTTTTTATAATTTCAGTCCGATTTTTGCAGGCGTATTTATAGGTGCATTTTGGCAAATATTTATACTATTTGGATTGCATTGGGGATTTGTGCCAATAGGTATGAATAATTTAGCAACTTTAGGGTATGATAATGTAATTATTTTAGGGACAGCAATTCCACTAACAACAGCAGGCGTTTTATTAGCTATATTAGTTAAAACAAAGGATAAAAGTCTTAAAAATATTGTTATACCAGCACTAGCTTCAAGCATATGTGGTATTACTGAACCAGCTTTATATGGAATAACATTACCTCGTAAGAAACCTTTTATTATTACTATAATTTGTTCAGCCGTTGCAGGGATGATAATGGCAATGTTAGGAGCTAAATCATATGTGTTTGGAGCAACGGGAGTATTTGCAATACCAAATTTCATCAATCCTGAAGTAGGAATAGACAGTGGATTTTATGCATATTTAATAGCCGTTGGTACAGCTACAGTTTTAGGATTTATTTTAACTTATCTATTTGGATTTAAAGATGAAAAAGATAACAACATAAAAGAAGGAAATGAATCAAAAACTAGTGTTGAGAAAAATATTTGGCAAGAATCTATATTAGCTCCAATTCAAGGAGAGGTTAAAGATTTATCAGAAGTTGAGGACGAAGCATTTTCGAAAGGAATACTTGGAAAGGGCGTCGCAATCAATCCTAGTGAAGGTAAAGTGTATTCGCCAGTAAATGGTGTTGTAACTACGTTATTCCCAACAGGACATGCAATTGGAATAACTAGTGAAAATGGAATAGAAATTTTAATACATATAGGAATGAATACAGTTCAATTGGATGGTGAACATTTTATTCCAAGAATAAAACAAGATGATGAGATTAAAAAGGGAGATTTATTATTAGAGTTTGATATAAGCGAAATTAAAAAGGCAGGGTACTCTTTAATTACACCAGTTTTAGTTACAAATTATGAAAATTACTTGGATATTATAGAGACTGATGAAAAGGAAGTTTCTCAAGAAGAGGAGTTATTAAAAGTAATAGTATAGTATTTAAATAAATTAAGTATGTTTAGTAAGTATATCCCTAATCAATCAATATAATATTTAGGAGGATAATATGAAAAGAAAGAATATATTAATGTTTGTAGCAGACCAAATGAGAAGTGATTCACTTGCACATTTAGGAAATGAAGCATCTATTACACCAAATTTAGATGAAGTAGTAAATGATGGTGTTTCTTTTGAAAATGCCTATTGTCAAAATCCAGTTTGCGTGCCATCAAGATGTAGTTTTTTAACAGGATTATATCCTCATACTACAGGACATAGAACAATGCATTTTTTACAAAGAGAAGATGAACCTAATATTTTAAAGACTATGAAGGAAAATGGATATGAAGTTTTTTGGGTTGGAAGAAATGATGTAGTTCCAGCAGATAGAAGAAAAACAAATTATTGTGATGAGTATTATGATGGCATTTCAGATAAAAATTCAAGAGATGAGATTAGACCAGGTGCAGATTTTAAGAAATATATGGGAAATTTAGAAATATCAGAGAAAGATAGTGACAATTATTATTCATTTTACAGTGGAAAACTTAAAGATGGAGAAGGATATGGTAAAGTTGATTGGAATTGTGTTAATCGTGCACTAGAGATAATTGAAAGAAAAAGTAAAGGAGATGATGAGAAACCTTTTTTTATTTATTGTACTCTTTCATTTCCACATCCTCCTTATGCTTGTGAAGAACCATGGTATTCAAGTATAGATAGAAAGAAACTTCCAAAAAGAAGAGAAAATATAAATAATTTAAAAAATAAAGCTAGTATGCTTTATGCAATAAATTCAAAGCAAAGACTTAATGAGTGGTCAGAAGAAAGATTTGATGAATTAAGGGCTACTTATCTAGCAATGGTTTCAAGGTTTGATTATCAATTTGGGATGGTTGTTGATAAATTAAAGAAAACGAATCAATATGATGATACTAATATATTTGTATTTAGTGATCATGGAGATTTTACTGGAGATTACTCAATAACAGAAAAAGCCCAGAATTCATTTGAAGATCCTATTTCAAAAGTTCCATTATTAATTAAGCCAGCAAATAATATTAATGTTAAACCTAGAATATCTAAAGCATTAGTAGAACTTTTAGATATACCAGTTACTATTGCTGAAATGGCAGGAGTTTCTCTTGGATATACTCAATTTGGAAAGTCATTAATTTCCTCTTTAGAAGGAGAGGAAATTCATAAAGATGCAGTATTCTGTGAAGGGGGAAGAATACATGGAGAAGTTCAAGCTATGGAGGGAGGACATGGTCCAGAATCACCTTATTGGCCGAGATTAAGTACACAGTGTAGTGAAGGACCTGAACATACTAAAGCATGTATGATCAGAATGGGAAATTTTAAACTTACTATTAGATTGTACGAAAAAGATGAACTTTATGATTTAGATAATGATTCAATGGAGCTAAATAATATTATTGATAATAAAGAATATAGAGAAGTATATTTAAGCATGAAAGAAAGACTTTTAAAATACTATATGGAAACAACAGATTTTGTACCAAATAAAAGAGACAAAAGATAGTTAAATATAGGAGGAAATAAGTATGAAAAGTTTAGGATTTAAAGAGGAATTTTTGTGGGGAGGAGCAGTTGCAGCTAATCAATGTGAAGGTGCGTGGAATATTAATGGGAAAGGAGTAAGCACAGCAGATGTTGCGACAGCAGGCAGTCTAAGCAAACAGAGAGAGTACACAGATGGAATAGTAGAGGGGAAAAATTATCCATCACATGAAGCGATTGATTTTTATCATAGATATAAAGAAGATGTAGCTTTATTAGCAGAAATGGGATTTAAATGTTTTAGAACTTCAATTAATTGGACAAGAATTTTTCCAAATGGTGATGAAGAAATACCAAATGAAGATGGATTAAAATTTTATGATAATTTATTTGATGAGTGTCTAAAATATGGAATAGAACCAGTAGTGACAATTTCTCATTATGAGATGCCTTATGCATTAGTTGAAAAATATGGTTCATGGAGAAATAGAAAATTAGTAGATTTTTATATGAATTATTGTAAGACTATATTTAAAAGATATAAAGATAAGGTTAAATATTGGATGACTTTTAACGAGATAAATGTTATTTCTATTCATCCATTTATTCCAGCAGGAATTAAGTTTAAAGAAGGAGAAAATGAAAAACAAGTATGTTATCAAGCAGCACATCATCAATTTATTGCAAGTGCTTTAGCAGTAAAGTTAGGTAAGGATATAAATCCTGATTTTAAAATTGGATGTATGATTCTATTCCCGCAATCATATGCAGAAACTTGTAATCCCAAAGATGTCCAAGCTTCTAATGAGTTTATGGATAATACATATTTATTTACAGATGTACAAGTTAGAGGATACTATACAAATAAAGCTAAAAAATTCTTTGAAAGAAATAATATTAATATAAAAATGGAAGATGATGATGAGAAGATACTAAAAGATGGAACAGTTGATTTTATTGGCTTTAGCTATTACATGACTGTTGTACAAACATCAAGAAATGATGGAGAGAAGAGTTTAGGGAATATGCTAGGAGGAGTTAAGAATCCTTATTTACAAGCTTCAGATTGGGGATGGCAAATAGATCCAGAAGGATTTAGAATTGCTTTGAATAATTTATATGATCGTTATCAAATTCCACTTTTCTGTGTGGAAAATGGGCTTGGTGCTGAAGATGTTGTGGATGATGATGGATTTATAAATGATGATTATAGAATTGAATATTTAAGAAGACACATTAAGGAAATGAAAAAAGCTATTGAGATTGATGGAGTTGACCTTATAGGATATACATCTTGGGGATGTATAGATTTAATATCAGCATCAACTGGAGAAATGAAGAAGAGATATGGATTTATTTATGTTGATAAGGATAATTATGGGGATGGAACTTTAAAAAGAAGTAAAAAGAAAAGTTTTGATTGGTATAAAAAGGTTATTGAAACAAACGGAGAAGTACTAGAATAATGATATTAATATATCTTCTAGTAAGCTGTATTTCCTCATTTGTCGGAGGAATTAGTGGAATTGGTGGAGGCGTGATAATAAAACCATTAATAGATAGTATCGGAACAATGGAAGTTTCAACTGTTAGTTTTTTATCAGTAATTACAGTTCTTACAATGGCTAGTGTTTCTTTACTAAAAAATGTTATGGGAAAGTCAAATATAAAAGTAGAGATTAATATAACATTATACTTAGCCTTAGGTTCAGCTATTGGAGGAGTCTTAGGGAATAATATTTTTAATATATTAAAAAGCAAAGTTGAAAATGAAAATTCAATTGGGGTTACACAGTCTATTATGTTACTTTTGATAAATATAATAATAATGATATATATTAGAAATAAAAGCAATATAAAGACATTAAATATAAAGAATAAGTTTATATTTGTTTTATTAGGAGTGGGACTAGGACTAATATCAGCGTTCCTTGGAATTGGAGGAGGACCTTTAAATATTGTAGTTTTATATTATTTCTTATCAATGTCACCAAAGAAAGCAGCTATAAATTCTTTATTTATAATATTATTTTCTCAAGTATTCAGTTTAGCAAATACAATTATAAATAACAAAATGCCTAGCTTTAATATTCTTGTTTTGATTGTAATGTGCTTAGGAGGAGTTTTAGGGGCTTTAGAAGGAAATCAACAATCTAAGAAAATGAATGATGAGAATGTTGAAAAATTCTTTTTAATCATATTGTGGATTTTAATAGTAATTAATATATTTAATATAATAAAATTCATATTAATTTAAGGAAGTGAAAAATTGGGTAGAAATTTAAGTTTAATGATAAAACCAGCATCAAGTAAGTGCAATTTAAAATGTAAATATTGTTTTTATAATTCTATTTCAGATGAAAGAGATATTAAAGATTATGGATTTATAAAAGTAGAAGTATTAGAGGAAATTGTAAAAAAGGCTATTTCATATTGTGGAGATGGGAATTATACTATAGGATTTCAAGGCGGAGAGCCAACCTTAATAGGTTTAGATTTTTATAAAAATCTAATAAGTCTTGTTAAAAAATATAACAAAGAAACAAAGATAAATTATTTTTTACAGACTAATGGAATATTAATAAATGATGAGTGGGCAAAGTTTCTCAAGGAAAATTCATTTTTAGTAGGAATATCTTTAGATGGGAACAAAGAAGTACATAACATAAATAGAGTAGATCATTTAAACAGAAAAACTTTTAATAAGGTTATTAAGGCAACAGAAATATTAGAAAAATATAATGTTGATTTTAATATACTTGTTGTTGTTACATCAGAACTTAGAAAAAAAATAGATAACTGCTATAATTTATTTAAGAAAAAGAATTTTAGGTACTTGCAGTTTATACCGTATCTTGAACCATTAAAGAATAGAGAAAGTAAAGATAAATATTCATTATCTTCTTCAGAATATGGGATTTTTTTAAATAGGTTATTTGATTTATGGTATAGGGATATAATGAATGATGAATTTATGAGTATAAGATTTTTTGATAATATTCTAGGTGTATTTTTAGGATATAGTTATGAATCTTGTGATATGAATGGAGTTTGTTCATGTCAAAATATTATTGAAAGTGATGGAAGTGTTTATCCTTGTGACTTTTATACATATGAATATCTTAGAATAGGAAACATAATATATGAAAATTTCGAAGAAATTCATAATAAAGAGAATACAATTTCATTTATAAAGAATTCAGTTAATACATCAATTAAGTGTAAGGTTTGTAAATATGTTAAGTTGTGTCGTGGAGGATGTAGAAGGTATAGGGAAAATCAAGAAGATAGTTTAAATTACTTTTGTTCTGCATACTATGACTTTTTTGATAATACAGCTCAAAAATTTTATAAGATAGCTATGAAAATAGCATCTAAATATTAAGTAAAAATAAAAAAAACTCGTTGAATATGATATAGTATAGGTTTACTAAACACAATTATAATACAAGGAGGAATCTTGTAGTAATTAAGAATATATTCAAATATAATCAAACACAGTATAATATAATCACAGAAAGTTTTGGTTATATTAGTATTGGGAAATTTATGTATTTATAAAAAGTAAATGCTTTATGTAAATTATTTAATATATAGTAAAAAATAAGTATATCCTAGAATGACTTTAGTTATTCTAGGATATACTTATTTTTTTACTAAGTATTTTAAACATTGTAAAAAAAATATCAAAAACATATTGACTCTATAGTTACTATAGAGTTTATAATTAGAACTGTAAAAAGACAAAATAAGTGTTAGATTTTTAGTAATTATAACAAATATAAAAGTATACTTGAAAAAAGTTATTAAGATTAAGCCAAATTGGTGAAATTTGGCAGGGAAAACGTTGTATAAATAAGCCGAAACGGGAGGGAATCAAAATGAGTAATAATATTAATCAAGATTTAGAGACAAAAATAATACATTGGGGACATAGTGCAGACCCAACAACAGGTGCATTAGCTACACCAATATGTCAAACAGCAACATTTGCTGCAAAGACAGTAGAACATTTTGAAGAGTTGTGTATGACATGGGGATATGTTTATACAAGAGAGTGTAATCCTACACTTACAGAGTTAGAGGATAAATTAGCTATGCTTGAAAATGCGGAAAGCGCTATATCTAGTACATCAGGTATGGGGGCAATAACATCTACTATATTGGCATTAGTAAAAAGTGGAGACCATATAGTTAGCTCAGATGGAATATTTTCACACACTAAACTATTTATGTCTGAGTTGTTATCTAAATTTGGAGTTGAAGTTACATTTGTAGATGCAGTAAATCCACAAAATGTAAAAGATGCAATGAAACCAAATACTAAGATAGTTTATATAGAAAGTCCCTTAAATCCATCATTAGATTTAGTAGATATAAAAACAATAGCAGAAATTGCTCATGAAAATAAAAGCTTAGCTATAGTTGATAGTACTTTTGGCACACCAATTATACAAAGACCGATAGATTTAGGTGCAGATTTAGTAATACATAGTCTTACTAAATTTATAAACGGACATGGGGATACTCTAGGGGGAGCAGTAGCAGGTTCAAAAGAATTAATAGATTTAGTTAGATGGCCAAGTCTATGTTGTTTTACAGGAGCATCTTTACCACCAATGAGTGCATGGATGATTTTAAGAGGTATGAAAACGTTAGATATGAGAATGAAAAAGCATTGTGAAAATGGATTAGCAGTGGCAGAGTTTTTAGAGAAAGAAGAAAATGTGGAATTAGTAAAATATCCAGCATTAAAATCTCATCCTCAATATGAGCTTTGTAAAACTCAAATGAATGGTTTAGGTGGAGGTGTAGTTTCATTTAAACTTAAGGATGGTATCAATGGTTTGACAAGAGACCAAGCTAGTAGAAGATTAATGAACTCTTTAGAGCTTGCTACAATAGCAACAAGTCTAGGAGAGGAACATACATTGGTTCAAATGAATGGAGAAAATCTAATAAGAATAGCTGTTGGATTAGAATCTTCGAATGATATAATAAATGACTTTAAACAAGCAATAGAAAAATTAAAATAAAACTATATGAATAAGATTATAAACAATAAAATTTTAAGGAGGGAAAATCAATGGAAAACAAAAGTAATGTTAAAAGATTTTTGATAATATTCATATTGGCATTTGGAACAACAGCTATGTATAGTTTACCATATATGAAATCATCATTTTATGACCCAATGCAACAAGCTTTAGCATTAAGTCATACACAAATAGGGAACTTATTAAGTTTATATGGATTAGTAGGAATGGTATCCTATTTTATAGGAGGATGGTTTGCAGATAGATTCTCAGTTAGAAAACTGATAACTTTTTCTTTAATTGCTTCAGGAGTACTTGGGTTTTATTTCTCAACATTCCCATCATATACTATGATACTTTTAATATTTGTATTATGGGGGTTTACAACAATATTAACTTTCTTCTCAGCATCTGTTAAGGTTGTTAGAATGCAAGGAAGTGAGTCAGAGCAAGGAAGAATATTTGGTTTTTATGAAGGATTATCAGGCGTATCAGGTACATTAATTTCTTTTATAGGTCTTTACTTCTTTGGTAAATTTGCTGAAATAACAGTAGGATTTAAATATGTAGTATGGTTATATTCTGCAGCATCTATAATATGTGGTATACTTCTATTTTTCTTAGTAGAAGAGAAAAAAGATAGTGGAGCATCAGATGAAGGATTAAGCATTAAATCATTACTAAAAGTAGTTACAATGCCAAAGGCATGGTTAATTGGTCTTATAATATTTTCCACTTATTTAGTATTCTCAAGCTTAACTTATTTAAGCCCATACTTATCAGAAGTTTATGTAATGCCAATGACTCTAGTTTCTGCTCTATCAATAATCAGAACTTATGTTATAAAAATGGGAGCATCTCCAGTTGCTGGTGTCATAACAGATAAAGTTGGGTCATCTATAAGAGTAATGTTTGTAGGATTTATACTAATGACAGTAAGTACAGCTGCTTACTTGGTGATTCCTAAGAGTGCAGGATTTATATGGATAGCTGTAATAAATATGATAATACTAAGTGTAATATTATTTGGATTTAGAGGTATATACTTTGCATCTGTTTCAGAGTCTAATATATCTTTAGAAACTACAGGAGCAGTAGTTGGATTTGCTTCATTTATAGGATTTTCTCCAGATGCGTTTTATTATACTATTGCAGGTAATTGGTTAGATAAATATGGACAAACAGGTTATACGTATATATTCATTTTATCTGTGGTATGTGCAGTTATAGGTATATTTGCTACTTATGCTTTAAATAAAATAAATAAAAGAGAAAAATAGGAATTTGGGGAACAAGGTTGTTTAATAACAAGATTGCTTAAATACTTATAATTATTTATATGGGGATGACTCAGATTTTAATTTTGAGACATCTCCTTTTACTTTTTTGTACAACAAATAGAAAATGGATTCTAAGAGCCCCTTTTCTATGTGATAATTGTTCTGTGAAAAAGCAAAAACAATATTATGATTATAGCAAATACGGGTGTTATAAATAAGTGGTATTTCCATTAGACATTTAAAAAATTATTATAGAGGATGATTCAGTAAGACTACTTAACCTAATTTTAGTTTATGCATATATACTATGTTCAAAAACTTCTAGACGCTACTCATTATTATAAGGTTTTGTGTCGGGAGGGGGATGTATAAAGTATATTTTTGATAAAAGAGATGTAAATAATTACAATTAGATTGAAACTATTTGCAAAATATATTTTTTATTTTATTATGTTAAGTTATAATATTAATGTAGATAGGCTCATAGCAAGAAAAATATTGTGATTTTATGCGTATATATCAGTACATATTTATAAGTATGTCCAAAATAACCTTTATGATTATCAAGCGATGGATTTAATTATAAAATTAAGTCCTACTATTACTTAAATTTACAAGCCAACCCATTTCGTACCTAAATATAACTATGTTAGTCCACCGCTATACATTTTTTTAAAACAAAGTTTGTTCAAATGTAGTTATACAATAAAATAGGTCTATAAATGGGTCAATTAAAGGAGGTGAATATATCAATTAAAGGGATTTAAATTGATATAAAAATATGATTTTTAGTAGCTTAACATTTTTGTTCGCGTTTTTACCTGTAGTTTTTATACTTTACTATTTAGTTAATGATAAACTTAAAAATTTTGTGTTATTACTTGCAAGCCTATTTTTTTATGCATGGGGGGAACCTAGATATATATTCTTAATGCTTGGGTCTATAGCAGCCAATTATATATTTGGACTTAAAATATCTTCAGATAATAAGAAAGAAAAGAAATTATGGTTAACATTATCTGTGATTTTTAACATATCATTATTGGTGATTTTTAAATATTCTAATTTCTTTGTAGACAATCTTAATGCGTTATTTAATATTCATATAAGCATTCCAACAATAGCACTACCTTTAGGTATATCATTTTTTACATTCCAAACAATGAGTTATGTAATTGATGTGTACAGAAAAGACGCAAATGTTCAAAGAAATATATTTGACTTAGCTCTATATATAAGCTTATTCCCACAACTTGTAGCAGGTCCTATAGTTAGGTATCAAACAGTAGATGATCAAATAAGTAAAAGGACTCACTCTAATGAAAAATTTGCAGTTGGAGTAAATAGATTTGTATGTGGTCTAGCTAAGAAAGTTATTTTATCAAATCAACTTGGTGTGGTAGCAGATGGAGTTTTTTCAGCAAATATAGCTAATCTTTCAATAGCTGAATCGTGGCTGGGAATAATATGCTATACACTTCAAATATACTTTGATTTTTCAGGTTACAGTGATATGGCTATAGGTCTTGGTAAAATGTTTGGATTTGATTTTCTTGAAAACTTCAACTATCCATATATATCGCAATCTGTATCTGAATTTTGGAGAAGATGGCATATATCGCTAAGTAGTTGGTTTAGAGACTATGTATACATACCTTTAGGTGGCAATAGAGTTTCTCCTATTAAGCAATATACAAATTTATTTGTGGTATGGTCTTTAACAGGAATATGGCATGGAGCTAATTGGACATTTCTTACATGGGGTATATATTATGGAATCTTAATTAGTATAGAAAAAGTATTTTTAGGTAAATTACTAAAAAAGGTACCACAGATATTTAGACATATATACTTAGTACTAATAGTAATGATTGGATGGGTCTTTTTCAGAGCAGATAATATGGTACAAGCATCTGAATTTATACAAGTTTTATTTGGAGTTGGCTCAAGTCCAATATACAATAACTCCTTTATTATGTATATAAATGAGTATGGATATATTATAATTTTATCTATTATATTTGCAATACCTATAATACCTAAACTTAAGTCAATATTAAAATCAAAAGCTAAAAAGCTGATTGAAAGTAATTTTATATATGCACTTCACTCAATTTTTTTAGTGTCACTAATGTTTATAGTAGTTGTAATATTGATAAATTCTACATATAATCCATTTTTATACTTCAGATTCTAGAGGAGGAAATTAAAATGAATAATAAGAAATCAAAATGGATATCCATTCCTTTTGTAGTTATAATAATAGGAATATTCTTTATACACATAATAAGTAAAGATAAAGAAATTAGTGAATCTGAAAATCGAACGTTGGCTCAAAAACCAACCCTACAAGATTGCAAATCTGGAAAATATACAAGCAAATTTGAAAGTTATTTTTCAGACCAGTTTCCATTTAGAGAAGAGTTATCTGAAATATACTCTAGGGCACAAATAGTTCTTGGTAAGAATAAAATTAAAAGCTATTATCTACTAGATGATAACTGGATTATGCCAACACCATCAAAATTAATGTCTGAAAAAGAATTAAAAGATGCTGCAAATGAAATAAATGAATTATCCAAAATAGCAGCTGATTCAAATAAAAAAGTTTATTATACTTCTACTCCAAATAAAGAAAGTATGCTAGCACATTTATACCCAAAATATACTGATGGGCTAAAAAATGATATTAATAATAAAAATGCTTTCAAAAGTTATTTGGATTTAGAAACTATAAACGATATAGATGTAGATGAACATTTTCTAAAAGAATTTAATGAATCTCAACGAGAAGATTTGTATTTTAAAACAGACCATCACTGGAATGGAATAGGAGCTTATGAAGGCTTTAAATTTATAATTGAAGATATGAATATAGTAAATAATGCTTCTTGGGATAACTATACTCAAACAATGTATGATAAAGGATATTTTCTAGGAAGTTACAATAAAAATTTAAATAAACTAGTTAAAGAAGATGAGACTATTCCATACGTTCATCTAAAGGATAAGCCTAATTACGAATACTATAAATTTGATGGAAAAACAGAAACAAAATGCAAGGAAGAAGATGTTATAGCTACTCGTAAAAATGAAGAAGATATTTTATATGGTGGTGCATATATGTTTGGTAATGCTTGCTCTATTTTAAAAATTAGAAATGAAGATGCATTATCTGATAAAAAAATACTTATCATAAGAGATTCATATCAAGCTCCTACATCATGGTTATTCGCGGACATATTCTCAGAGGTGCAACTAGTAGATCCTAGATATATTGATAAACTTGATATATCTATTGATGATATTATAAGAGATAGTGATGCTGATTTAGTAATGTTTATGTATAATACAAGGGATTCTAAAATGATGATAGATGTAATGAAAGAACAAAGGGAGAAGAGTTAATCTTCTCTCTTTGTTATATACTTAATAAAAATCTATACATTTTCTCTGATATACGATCATATCCAACATCATTTGGATGAAGACCATCTCTTGTAAATGTACTCATATTCTCTTTTGATATACCGCCTTCAGAGTATAAATCTAATACAGGAAGCGAATACATTTCACCTAAAGATTTTATAACATTTACATAATCTATTAGCTTACTTCCAACTTCATTGGTAAAGTTAATATCATATCCATCACGAATTCTTTGGGGAGGAGTAATCAAAACCAAATCTATACTAGGATTTGATGACAATATTTTCTCTATTAATAGCTGATATGATCCTGTAAAGGTAGTTTCATCAAACTTAGCACTTCCACTCGCTTTAATTTTTCCAAGCTTTTTATTATACCTAAAATCATTCGTTCCAATAAAAATTGTCGCCAAGTCGTATACTTTATAATCAATTGTTTTTCCAAGTGTATATGTTGACTTGTTTTTAGATTGGGATGCCATTGTTTGACCATTTTTACTAATATTATCAATTCTTGAGAACCCTAATATGTTCTTAAGTTTATCCTGATATCCATTAGCCCTTGTTATACTATCACCTAGAGTTATCCATGACTTGCCCTTCCACTTGTTAAAGTACATCAATTCTAACGATGTATTGTTTTGTGTATCACTAAATACAGGTGATGAATTATTTAAATCAATTAATGTATATGAAGTAATACAGCTAACTACTGCAACTAATAAAAAACATATGGTGCTCTTTTTCATATAATACCACTCCTATATGTTTTATTATGTATTGAGTATTTATAAATTATTCCTACCATAATTTAGATACAAATAAAGCAGAAAATTTATGGATACCTCAAATATACCTATAAAAATTGGAATAAAATATATAAATATATTGCTTTGCCTGGTTTGTATTGTTATTCTTTTTTTAAGTGGTGAAAATAAATGAAATGGATATTTCTTTGACTGACGGAAATGACTTTGTGGTTTGCAAGGATTGAATGTTACAAAGTTTTCACTAAACTTAAGGAACATAGTCAAGATAATATTAAAAGTAAATTAGGAGTTTTACTTAAAATGAATCATTTTATTCAGGTAGAAGGAGTCTTAGGTGTTACAAAATAAAATTATAAATTTAAGAGATTTCTTATGAGAGGTTATAAATTTATCTATGAGGAAAATATAAAAATAGGTGAATTTATGCTTATATATTATAACAATGGAGGAATTTAATTTTTATGGAAAACTATGAATATATTGGATTTCATATAAAAAAACCAGTTGGAAATAATGTGTTTTCATATGAAACACGAGAAGATAAGAGTATATATGTTCCAAAACTTATAAGTGGAACATTGAATGATGTGAAGTTAGGTGATGAAGTAGTATTTAATGAGATTGAAGAGGGTAAAGAGATAAAAGCAAAAGGTCTGGAGAATATGGTTGAATATGTCCTGGGAAATAAAAAGATATATGTGTTTGATAATCATAACCATGCATTTTATTTTTGGATAAGGTCTCTGATGAAAAATGAGTTTACAAAGGGGTGTAAGTTAGTACATGTGGATCAGCATAAGGATACTAGAGAGCCTGATAACTATAATGTAGATATAAATAATATGAGGGATGTATTTAGATATACAAATGAAGTTTTAAATGTAGGTAGTTTTATAAAGCCAGCACTAAGATACAATGTATTTTCAGAATTAATAATAATAGATAGTTCATATGGATTTGATTTAGATATAGAGTCAGAGTTTGTTCTTGATATAGATTTAGATATATTTTCAAGCGATATGGATTATATACCATTTGATTTTAAGCTAGAAAAGATACAAAATTTAATTAAAAAAGCTAAAGTAATAACAATTGCTACAAGCCCTTACTTTATAAACCAAGAGTATGCTATAAAAGTATTAAAAGAATTGTTTAATTATGATATAATATAGGAGTTAACTTTAAATAGAATATGGTATAATTAAAAAAGAAGAAACTTCCAATCTAACTAAAAGATTTTATACTATAAAAACTATAAAAATATAGGTATACTTAGGAGGAAAAAGTATGAGTTTATATACTGAATGGAGAAATTTAAGTGATAATCATGAAAGTCAAGAAGAAGAGGTAAAATTTTGGGAAGAATATTTAAAAGTTGAAGCTGGAATATACAATGAAATATTAAATAATAAAATGGATGTTGTTGAAGGTAAAGTAAGCGAATTAGCTGAAAAGTTTGGAACTACTAATGAATTTTTCATGGGATTCATAGACGGAATAAGTGAAAGTTTAAAAGAAGATATAGTTTTAGAAGATGTAGAAACTGATAAAGAAGTTTCTATAAAAATAGATTGGGAAAAATTATATAACAATATGGTAACTGTTGAAGCTCATTGGTTATATAATTTACAAGGTTGGGAAGATATACTACCAGCAGACCAAAGAAAAGAAATAATAAAGGCTTATAAGAAATCTAAAACAATAGTTAAAGAAGCAAAAATAGGAAGAAACGATTCATGCCCATGTGGAAGTGGAAAAAAATATAAGAAATGTTGTGGAAAGTAAGGTAGTATCATGTTTATTTTAAGATTTGCAGATGATGATGACAATTTATCAGTTAAAGATTTTACATCTTTAACTGATTTAAAAAAATATATTAGTGAAAATGATATAGATAAAACATGGCATCAAATTGAAGAAGTTAAAAAAGTAATACCTAATTTAAAAGAAGAATAAGATTAAGTAATATAAAAAAGAATATTAAAAAATAGTTGTCAATAGTTGTCTATAAGGACAGCTATTTCTATTTTTAGATATAAATATAAAATATGCAGGGGGTATAAATATGAAATTTATTGATTTACATTGTGATACTATAGCAAAATTAATGGAAAATGTAGAAACAAGTGAACTTAAGTCTAATAAATATTCTGTTGATATAGACAGATTGAAAAAGGGGGATTCGTTAGCTCAAACATTTGCTCTTTTTGTTGATACTGAAGAAGTAAAGCATCCTTTTGATTATTGTATGAGCATGGCAAATAAATTTCATGAGGAAATGAAAAAAAATAGTGATGTAATAGCTTTAGCTACTAACTATGAAGAAATTATGAAAAACCAATCAGAAGGTAAACTTACAGCACTTTTATCTATTGAGGAAGGTGCAGTACTTGAAGGTAAACTAGAAAATTTAAAGAAATTTTACGACTTAGGGGTTAGAATGATGACAATAAGTTGGAATCATGTGAATGAATTGAGTTTTCCTCATAATAAAGTAGAATATAGAGAAAAAGGACTTACTAATTTTGGAAGAGAAGTGGTACATAAAATGAATGAATTGGGAATGCTAGTTGATGTTTCTCATATTTCAGATGGTGGATTTTATGAAATTGCAAAGCTTTCTTCTAAACCAATAATTGCTACACATTCTAATTCAAGAGCAATGATGAATCATTCTAGAAATCTAACTGATGATATGATTAAAGTATTAGCAAATAAAGGTGGAGTTACAGGTATAAATTTCTTCCATTTATTTTTAAGTGATAATAAAAGCGAAAGTAAACTTGAAGATATGGTTAGACATATAAAACACATTGTAAATGTTGGAGGAATAGATGTTGTATCTCTAGGTTCAGATTTTGATGGAATAGATTCAAAGGTTGAGATTGAAGATATATCTCAGATGGGTAAATTGTATGAACCTCTAAAAAAAGAAGGATTTAGTGAAGATGAGATAGAAAAGATATACTATAAAAATGCTTTAAGAGTGATAAAAGAAGTATTATAAGAAATGTTTTTTTGACATTAGGAAACAAAGTTTTATATCGAACATAGTATAAACTAAGATAAAAATTTATTGGAGGTTTAACTATGAAGGTAGGAGACATTGTAGCTAGAAAGTCACATAACAAAGATATAGTATTTAAAATAGTCTCTTTTGGTGTAGATGAAAATAATGAGAAAATAGCTATACTAAAGGGAATTGCATTTAGAGTAATAGCAGATGCTTATATTGATGACTTAGAACTAGTAAAAGCACCTGATATAAAAGATATATTAATAGATAAAAATGTAGAAAATTTATTATATAAGTCAGTAAGAAAAGCTAAAGAAAGACAAAAAAGAATGACAAGAGCAGTTCCAAAACTTCAATTAAATCCTAACACATATGGAATGCCTGGAAAGGTATTACAGATAGATGGAGATAAGGAATATTTAAAAATTTGCTTGGATATATATGCTCAACTTGGAATACCTGCAGTAGGTGTAGCCGTCTCAGAACAAAATCAGTATAAAGAAGTAAGAGCATTACTAGAAAAATATAATCCGGATATACTAGTAATAACAGGTCATGATGCAATGACAATAAAAAGAGGTGATATAGAAGATATGAGTAACTATAGAAACTCTTTAAATTTTATTAAAACAGTAAAAGAAGCACGTAAATGGCAACCAAATTTGGATAATCTTGTTATATTTGCAGGAGCATGCCAATCAAATTATGAAAAAATAATAAGTGCAGGAGCAAATTATGCAAGTTCACCTGGAAGAATAATGATACATGCTTTAGACCCTGTTTTTGTAGTGGAGAAAATTGCTTGTTCAAGAATTGATGTAGTAGTGCCTATTGATGAGGTTATAGAGCAGACTATTACAGGTGTTAAGGGTATTGGTGGTTCTGAAACAAGAGGAAAATTTAGATGGGCAATGCCAAAAACAATACTACATTAACAAAAATTAGCATAATTATACTGTATATCTTCAAAAATAGTATTGACATTTTTGCAAAAAATATATAAAATAATTAGTTTAAACATTTGACAAAAATGTTTATATGTGATATTATGTAAACATATAAACGTTAAAGAAGGTGATATTGTGGCTACTGTTCAAACTCTAGACAAGATAAGAGTAAGCTTAGAGAGACATATAGGAAAGAAAATATTGTTGAAAGCTAATAAAGGAAGAAAGCAGATTATTACAAAAGAGGGTATACTAGAAAAAGTTTATCCAAGCGTGTTTGTTATAAAATTAGATGATGAAATTAATGGGTATCCTAGAGTATCTTATAGTTACTCAGACTTATTAACATCTAATGTAAAGTTGCAAGTTTTTAGAGATCAAGATAAATTACAGATAAGTTAAAATTATACCTATTAAAAATAGGTGTAATTTTTTTTTTGCTCCTTAAATATAAATATAGTGTGATATTTTTATAATACTCAAGGAGGTAAGCTATGGAATTAATTAAAGATGTAATTAAGGTTGACAATAGAATAGACTTTGGAAAATTTCAAACATTCATCGAGGCGGAGGCAGTTGTACCAGACAAAAAATTAGATGTATATGAAATTGTAAAAACAGAAGGATACATATCACTTAAAAAAATTGAGATGGCAGATGGGAAGATACTTTGTAGAGGAAGTTTTAATTATAATGTAATCTATATTGCAGATGACAAAAATACTATTTCTAATGTAGACGGAAAAGTAGATATAAACGAGGTAATAGAAAAAGATAATGTTGTTCAAGATATGGAATACATGTTATTTTCAGAAGTAGAGCATATGGATTGTACTATAATGAATGAGAGAAAAATTAAAGTAGGAGCTCTTATGAATATAAGAGGTAGTTTGTTTGAAAAGCAAAGATTAGACATTGTAAAAGATGTGGCACAGGTAGAAGGCATACAAAAACACAGAAAAGAAATCTGTTTTCAAGATATAGTTGGAATAGAAAAAGCAGAAAGTTCTATAAGAGATACTATAACTATAAACACAGAAGAAATTCAATCTATAATAAGTTTGAATCCATGTGTTAAAGTAAAAGAAAGTAGAGTAACTGACAATAAAGTTATTATTGGTGGAGTATTAGAAATAAATCCATTAGCTTGTACATATGAGGGTGAACTTGTAGAGTTGGATAGAGTAGGTATTGAGTTTACTCAATTTGTAGAAGTTCCGGGAGTTAGTGATGGTATGACTGAGGAAGTATTGTTGTCTATGTCAGACTTTAATCATATTTTCAAACAAAATAGTGAAAGTAATACAGGGCTTTTAGAAATAGATTGTGTGGTTTGTTGTAAAGTAAAGGTTACAGATGAAGTGACGAGAGAAGTATTACAAGATGCATATTCTCCTCAAAAAATAATAAAATTTGACCATAAACCTATTCAATTAAATAAGACTTTAAGAAATAGTGAAGAAACGTTTATGGTTAGAGAAGGCATAAGAAATGATAATGATGATATACAAATAAAAGATATTGTAAGCGTTTGTCCGACTATGTCTATAGAAAATAGCTATATTGAAGGAAATAAAAGCATTATACAAGGAATCATAAAAGTTGAAATTTTATTTGTTCCAGTTGAAGGTTTAAAATTAGTTTATAAAATTAGTGAAGAAATTCCATTTGAACATGATATAGAAATGGATAACTTAACTGATACAGCATCTGTTTTTAATACAGCATGTATTGATAAAGTTGAGGTTGATTTGAATAGAGACCAGATAGACTTGATTATAAAAATTAAGAGATTTACTGAAGCATTAGATAAGAAAGCAGAAAACTTTATTATCAAGGGTGAAGACCAAGGTGTATATGATTTATCTAAAGCTCCTAGCATAATCGTATATATATGTAAAGAAGGAGATACTTTCTGGAACATAGCAAAAAAATACAATACAACAGAAAATGAGATTGCAGAACTTAATGATATAAAACTTGACGAACCAATTAAGCCTGGCAAGTGTCTTATTTTAGAAAAAAAAGTCGTATTAGTAGACTAATGTTAAAAAATTTAAAGTAATTAAATATAATAGGGTATTATAATACCCTATTATTTTATTTTTTGTAGTATAATATTATTGTTAGTGATGCATTATTCTTTAAACAAGGAGGATAGAATGGATTTTATAAGACTAAAGAGTAGAGCAAAAATAAATTTATCCATTGATGTCTTAGGAAAAAGGCAAGACGGTTATCATTTTGTTGAAATGATAATGCAAACGATAGATTTATACGATATAGTAAAGATAAAAGAATTAGATGAAGATGAAGTAAAGGTAAAAAGCACTAGTTTAGATATTCCTTTAGATGAAGATAATATTGTTTATAAAGCTGCTAAAATACTTAAGAATAAATTTTATATAAAAAAAGGTGTAGAAATATTCATAGAAAAAAATATTCCTGTAGCAGCAGGAATGGCTGGAGGAAGTTCTAATGCAGCCGCAGTATTAGTAGGTCTAAATCAACTATGGGAACTTGGATTATCTGAAGATGAATTAAAAGAAATAGGATTTAATTTAGGAGCAGATGTTCCTTTTTGTATATCAGGAAGACCTGCTTTAGTTCAAGGTGTTGGAGAAAAGCTAACAAACATCAAAGGTTTACCATGTGATATAAATATATTAATATGCAAACCAGACTTATTCGTTTCTACTAAAGAAGTTTATCAAGGATTGGATTTGAATAATATTAAAAAAAGACCAAATAATAAATATTTGATAGAGTGTTTAAAATCTGAAGATATAAAAGCTGTATCAGAAAGCATGGTAAATATTCTTGAAAATGTTACTATAAGTAAACATAAAGAAATAAGTGATATAAAGCAAGTAATGATGAAAAATAATGCTTTAGGTTCTATGATGAGTGGAAGTGGTCCTACAGTTTTTGGACTATTCAAAAATAAAGAAGATGCTCTAATTGGAAAAAAAGAATTATTAAAAAAATATAAACAGGTGTATGTTGTTAATAGCAGTCAAAAAGGGGTTGAAATTTGTGGAGAATTTAACTAAACTGAACTTGGATAATTACAAGCCATTAAGAGATGTAGTCTTTGAGAATTTAAGAGAAGCAATCTTAGAAGGAAAATTAAAGCCTGGTCAAAGGCTAATGGAAGTGCAACTAGCAGAACAATTAGGAGTAAGTAGAACTCCAGTAAGAGAGGCAATAAGAAAGCTTGAATTAGAAGGTTTAGTTGTTATGTTGCCTAGGAAAGGTGCGTATGTGGCAAATATGTCATTAAAGGATATTATGGATGTATTAGAAGTAAGAGCAAGCTTAGAAGGCTTAGCAGCATATCTTGCCGCCGAAAGAATTAGTGATGAAGATATTAAAAAGCTTAAAGATATATCAGAAGAATTCAAGAAAAGTACTTTAGAATCCGATGTAGATGCGTTATTAAAACTTGATGTAGAATTTCATGAATGTATATTTAAAGCAACTAACAATAAAAAATTAATCCAACTAATAAACTCATTGTGGGAACAAGTATATAGATTTAGAGTTACTTACATGTCTGCTTATGATACATCACATAATATTGTTGAAGAACATAGATATTTACTTGATGCTATAATTAAAGGTGATAGTGAGTTATCTAAGAAGTACGCTACAGAGCATATAGAAAAAGCAGAGCAGTTTATGATAGATAAGGCTATGATTAGTAAAGACTTATAAAATATAAGGATTGGGGCTGTCACACTAGAAAATAGTGCTACGCCCTTTTTTTGTATAAAAAAATAAATCCCAAGTTCAAAAGAGCTCTCACAGAATAAATTTAATTTGCTCATACGACAGTCTTTTATTAATATTAAAAAATATTATGAATAAATTAAATTTAATTGGACATAATTGATGATATAAATTTATCTTAAGGGGGAATTTGCAATGAGAAAAATTAAGATTAGATTGGGACTATTAATATTAAGTCTTATATCAGTCATATCAATAATGACAATAGTAATAAATGGTGAGGTAAAAAAAGTAGACAATATATCAAAAGATTATAAAGATAAATTAATAAGATTTCATGTTATAGCAAATAGTAATACAGATAAAGACCAAGAACTTAAACTAAAAGTTAGAGATGAAGTAATAAAATATTTACAACCAAAGCTTCAAAATTCAAAAAGTATAAAAGAAAGTGAAGCTATTATAAAAAAGGAATATAGTAGCTTGGAAGAAATAAGCAAAAATATTATTCTTAAAAATGGATATAATTACAGTGTAAAGGTAGGTATACAATATAGCAATTTTCCTACTAAACAATATTCTAATATAGTTCTTCCAGCTGGTGAATATAAAGCATTAAAGATTATTATTGGAAAAGGTGAAGGAAAAAATTGGTGGTGTGTTATGTTCCCTCCACTATGCTTTGTTGATGAGTCTAATGGAGTAATAGATAAATCTACAGATGATAAGTTGAAAGAAGTTTTAACTGATAAAGAATATAAGTTAATAAAACAAGATACACCGAAGAAAACAAGTAGAGTAAAAATTAAGTTTAAAGTCCTTGAAGTAGTAAAGGATTTAGAGAAAAAATTTTAAAAATAAGATTGTAAGGAGTGGTTTTAATCATGGACAGGTGGAGTAAACTGATGGCTACACTATTAGCTTTGACTTTTATATTTATGCCTATTAAAGAGGTATTTGCATATGAACCAACAGAGAAGATTACGAAAGTAAATAAACAAGAAAAAAATATAGCAAAGAAAGAAGTCATAAATTTATCTGATGATGACTTGATGCTATTATCTAAGTTGGTTGCAGGAGAAGCTAGAGGAGAAAGTTATGAGGGACAGGTTGCTGTAGCAGCTGTAGTAATAAATAGAGTATTGGATTCTAGATTTCCAGACACAATAGAAGAAGTCATATATCAAAAAAATGCTTTCTCAGTTGTGCTTGATGGTTCAATAAAGATGGCACCAACAGACTCAGCATGTAAAGCAGCTCAAGAAGCTCTTTATGGAACTGACCCAACTAATAAAGCAGTATATTTCTGGAATCCAGAAATAGCCACTTGTAAGTGGATAAATAGACTAAATCCGTATATGAGAATAGGAAATCATGTATTTGCAAAATAAATTTTAATTTTTAAGTAGTGAAAGGAGTTGTCTTTTTATAGAAATTATTTTCTAATTTGAGATAGCTCCTTTATTTTTTGTGCAAAATAAACTATAATAATCATTTAGGTAATAATATATTAATTATGAATATAAATAAAAATTTTAGTGATAAACGAGTTGTTTTTAAACACAAAAATGTAAAGTAGGTGTTGTATAAAGATGAGCAATAAACCAATAGGAGTTTTTGATTCGGGATTAGGCGGATTAACAGTTTTAAAAGAGATAATGAAGATATTGCCAAATGAGAATATAATATATTTTGGAGATACTGCTAGAATACCATATGGTTCAAGATCTAAAGAGACTATAATTAAATATACTTTTCAAGCTATAAACTTTTTAAAAACAAAGGATGTAAAAGCTATAGTTATAGCATGTAACACTGCTACTGCAAGAAGTTTAAAAGAAGCTAAAGAAAAATATGATATACCAATAATTGGTGTTATAGAAGCAGGAGCTAGAACGGCTGTAAGTTCTACAAAAAACAAAATTGTAGGAATAATAGGAACTGAAGGAACTATAAGTTCAAAAGCATACAACTTGGAAATATCTAAAATAGATGAAAGTATAGAAATTGTTAATAAAGCATGCCCTCTATTCGTACCTATTGTTGAAGAAGGATGGGCAAATACAGAAGTAGCTAAATTGACAGCAAAGATATATTTACAAGAATTGAAAGAAAAAAATATAGATTCTTTAGTATTAGGATGTACTCATTATCCTATTTTGAAGAGAACAATCGGTGAAGAAGTTGGAGAACATATAAAACTAGTTAATCCAGCTAAAGAGACTGCTAAAGATTTAAAAACGATTTTAGAGGTGCAAAATATTATAAACAATACAGAAGTTCATGGAACTTATCAATATTATGTATCAGATATACATGAAAAATTTTCAGATATAGCGAGAGAATTTTTAAAGAAAAAAATTGATAAGATTCAAAACGTAGAAATACAAAAATACTAGTTTATATGAAGAATCTATGGAGGAAAAATCGTTGAGTGTAAAAATAAGTATAAATACTAGACAATATGATGAAAAAGGAAATATGGACACCATAGAGATAACTGCCTTTGGTAAAATTTTTTATAAAAATGATGGAATATATGTTATTTACAAGGAAAAGGAAGAAAACATAGAAATAACTAATACCATAAAGATACTTAAAAATGAAGTTAGTATAAAAAAGTTTGGTGCTATTAACTCAACAATGCTGTTTAAATGTGGAGAGAGTAGTACTACGAAGTATGTGACCCCACAAGGTACTTTATTAATTGATATTGATACAAGAGAATTAGATATAAATATACAAGAAGGGGAACACATAAAATTGAAAATAGATTATAATATAAAGATACAAGATTTATTTTTAGGTAGGAATAAAATAGATATATACATAGGTATTAAATAATAACTATAGCTATTTTCCAGAAATTTTATAAAGGTAGTGAAAAAACTACCTTTTATTTAATTTATTTGGTATTATTATATTTATATTAAACTTTAATTTCTTAAAATTGATACAAGGGTTTAGCGTTTTTTTATAGAAAGTATACTTAAAAGTGAATAAAACTAAGTGTAAGAGGGATAAATATGATATTTGATAAGGTACTAAGTACTATAAATAAACATAATTTAATACAAAAAGGCGATAAAATAGTTTTAGGTCTTTCTGGAGGACCTGATTCAGTTTGTTTATTGCATGTACTAAATAGATTAAAAAAAGATTTTAATATAGAAATATATGCAGCACATTTAAATCACCAAATAAGAGGGATAGAAGCTCAAAAAGATGCATTATATGTATCTAAACTTTGTGAGGATATGGGAATTATATTCTTTGTAAAGTCTATTAATGTACCAAAATATTGTGAAAATGAGGGATTATCATTAGAAGAAGGAGCAAGGAAGCTAAGATATGAAATGTTTTATGAAATTAAGGATAAGATTAAAGCCAATAAAATAGCAATAGGTCATAATCTCAATGACCAAGCCGAAACTGTTATGATGCGTATCATGAGAGGAACAGGTTTAAAAGGTCTAAAGGGAATTGATTATATTAGAGATAACTGCATAATTAGACCTATATTAGACGTAGAAAGAAGTGAGATAGAGGAGTATTGTGAAGCTTATAATTTAAATCCGAGAATAGATAAAACAAATTTAGAAAATATATACACTAGAAATAAGATAAGGTTAGACCTTTTACCATATATGAAGGATAATTTTAATTCAAATGTAATAGAATCTATAGTGAGGATGAGCAATAGTTTAAAAAGTGATAACGATTATATTGAGAAAGAGGCAGAGGCTAAATTTAGAGAAGTTTCAAATGTAAAAGAAAAAGGCTTTGTAGAGATAAATTTAGACGATTTTGTTTGTTTACATGAGGCTATCAAAGTTAGGGTTCTTAGAAATTCTATAAAACATATACTAGGAGATACTAATTTTGTTGACCAAAGACATATAGAAGATATAATGTCTTTAGAAGATAATTCAAAAGTAAATAAAATGTTAACTCTTCCAAGAAATATATTTGTTTATAGAAAAAAAGACAGTATAATATTAACCAATGAGGAAATTGTTAATGAGGAAATTGAATTTTATTACAATGTACCTAGTAATGGGTTTATTAAAATAAAAGAATTAAAACAAATTATTGAGACCCAAGTAATGAGTATAGATAGGTATAAAAGTATGAAATTAGACAATTCATCTAAAGGGTTTGATTTTAATAAGGTAAAAGGGGGTATAGTAATAAGGAGCAGAAGGCAAGGGGATAAGATAAAGCTTGCTATGGGAAGTAAAAAAGTGAAAGATTTATTCATAGATTTAAAAATCCCAAGAGAAGAAAGATGTAAAATTCCTATAATCACAGACAGTGAAGGAATAATATGTGTTGGAGATTATAAAATCAGTGAAAATTATAAAATTGATGAAAGAACAAAAGAAGTATTAAAAATTAATTTTAACAAATTATAGAGCAAAGCAATGTATGAAAGGAGGGCTTCTATATTGAATAAGTTGCTAAAAGGGGCAGGTTTTTATCTACTTGTTTTTATAATTATAGTAGGTATAGTTCAATTCTCAGGTAAGCCTACAGAAAAAATAAAAGATTTAAAGTTCTCTGAAGTATATAGAGAATTAACAGATGAGAATATATCAAGATTATACTTTGTAAATCAAACTTCTGTAGAAGGTACTATAAAAGATACAAATACAAAGTTTAAGTCATATGTTCCAACAGAAGTGATGGGAAATAAACTTGCAGATGAGGTGCTAGACCAAGCTAAGGCTGGAAAACTAACTTTTGGTGGTGAAGCTAAGCCATCTACACCTTGGTTTGTCGAAATGTTGCCTACATTACTGTTAATATTCTTCATGGTAATTCTTTGGTTCGTGTTTATGAATCAGTCTCAAGGTGGAGGCGGAAAGGTTATGAGCTTTGGTAAATCAAAAGCTAAGGTTCATAAAGATGATGAAAAAACTAGAGTTACATTTAAAGATGTAGCTGGGCTAGATGAGGAAAAAGAAGATTTACAAGAGGTAGTAGATTTCTTAAAGAACCCTAAGAAATATATTGAATTGGGTGCAAGAATACCAAAAGGGATGCTTATGGTAGGACCTCCTGGAACTGGTAAAACATATCTATCAAGAGCAGTTGCAGGAGAAGCAGGAGTTCCATTTTTTAGTATAAGTGGTTCTGATTTTGTTGAAATGTTTGTTGGGGTTGGTGCTTCGAGAGTAAGAGACTTATTTGAACAAGCTAAGAAAAGTGCTCCTGCTATAATCTTTATAGACGAGATTGATGCAGTTGGTAGAAAAAGAGGTGCAGGTCTTGGTGGAGGTCATGATGAAAGAGAGCAAACTCTTAATCAACTTCTAGTTGAGATGGATGGATTTGGAGTAAACCAAGGTATAATAATCATGGCAGCTACAAATAGACCAGATATACTTGACCCAGCTTTACTTAGACCAGGAAGATTTGACAGACAAGTTGTTGTTGGTACGCCAGATGTAAAAGGCAGAGAGGCTATATTTAAAGTTCACTCAAGAAATAAGCCATTAAGTGATGATGTAAAAATGGATGTTTTAGCTAGAAGAACACCAGGATTTACTCCTGCTGATATAGAGAACTTAATGAATGAAGCAGCTATACTAACAGCTAGAAAAAGAGAAAAGAAAATTAAGATGGCTACTATAGAAGAAGCTATAACAAAGGTTATAGCAGGTGTGGCTAAAAAATCAAAAGTAATAAGTGAAAAAGAAAGAAAACTTACAGCATATCATGAAGGAGGGCATGCAGTTTGTGCCCATGTACTTGAGGAAGTAAGCCCAGTTCACCAAGTTACAATAGTACCAAGAGGAAGAACTGGAGGATTTACAATGCAACTTCCTGTTGAAGATAAGTTCTATGCTACAAAAAATGAAATGAAAGAAAATATTGTAGTTTTACTTGGAGGTAGAGTAGCAGAAGAGTTAGTACTTAAAGATGTGTCTACAGGTGCTTCAAATGACTTGGAAAGAGTTACGGCTACTGCAAGAAGTATGGTAACAAAATATGGAATGAGCTCTAAGCTTGGTCCAATGTCATTTGATAGTGATGATGAAGTATTCTTAGGGAACAGCTTTTCAAGTAAGAGAAATTATTCTGAAGAAGTTGCTTTTGAGATAGACCAAGAAACAAAACGTATAGTTGATGGTGCATATGATAAGACAAGAAGTATATTACAAGAAAATATGGATAGATTAGAGTATGTGGCACAAGCTTTACTTATATATGAAACTCTAGATGCAGAGCAATTTGTAAAAGCGTTCAATAAAGAATTACCACTAAATGATATTGAAAATGCAATTACAGAGGAAAATTCTTCTAAAGAAATTGAAGAGCAATTGACTATAAAGTTAGAAAAAGATGAAGAAGAAAGAAACAATGTTATTGATATAAATAAAAATTTAGAAGATAAATCTGATGAAGATAAATAGTTTTAAAATATTGACCATTTTAAGAATATTATCTGATATGGATTAAATACTAAAACTGAAAGTATAATATTAAATTGATAAGCAAAGTATATTTGCATATGTTAATTTGATTGATACTTTCAGTTTTTTATTATTTTAAAAATATTTAAGTAAAATATAAAATCATCAATATAAAATATAAACCTAACTATGATAATAATTAAAAAGGAAATTTAAAATTAATAGTATTAAAAGTAGATTAATAATGTATAATTATTTATTAGAAGAAAATAAGTCATGAAATCATGTCATATTAGAGGTGAAATATGCGAGATAAGATAATAGAGATTATATTAAATAATAAATCTGAATTTATTTCAGGAGAGGAATTATCAAAACAATTAGGGGTATCACGTGCAGCTATATGGAAACATATGAAGGCTCTAAAAGAAGAAGGATATAATATAGAGTCTGTAAATAAGAAAGGTTATAGATTATCAGAAAACCCGACTGATTTATTAAGTCCTCAAAATATTTATTATAAATTAGATACGGAGTTTATTGGAAAGAATATCATACATCTTGAAACTATAGACTCAACTAATGAATATGCAAAAAGAATAGCTACAAATAATATAGATGGAACTGTGATTTTAAGTGAACATCAGGAAATGGGAAAAGGTCGATTGGGAAGAACATGGGAATCCAAACCTCATGAAGGAGTCTGGATGAGTATTATTTTGAAACCAGATATGGAGCCATTTAAAGCACCATTTATAACTTTAATAGCAGGAGCAAGTGTAACAAAGGCTTTAAATAAATTAGGAGCAAATACCCTAATAAAATGGCCAAACGATGTTATTTTAAATGGTAAAAAAATATGTGGTATATTAACGGAGTTATCTGCTGAGATTGAAAGAACGAATTATGTTGTTCTTGGAATTGGAATAAATGTTAAGACAATGGATTTTGAACCAGAAATAGCCGAAAAAGCTACATCACTATATAAAGAAGGATATAAATTATCTAGAGTAGATATTGTTAGAAATGTATTGACTGAATTTGAAAAATTATATTTAGACTATATTGTAAATAATTCTAGAGAAAAAACTTTAAAAATGTGTAGAGATTATTCTGCAATTATAGATAAAAATATATATGTATTAAAAGGCACTGATAAGGAATTAGTGAAATGTTTGGACATAAATGAGGATGGAAATCTGCTAGTTCAAAGTAGTGATGGAAATGTAAAAGAAATCATTTCAGGTGAAGTTTCTATAAGAGGAGAAAAAGGATATGTATAATAATATTTTGGATGTAGAAGGTCTAAAGGTTGGGCAAGTGGAGGATAGAGATGGTCTTACTGGATGTACAGTAGTAATATGTGAAGAAGGAGCTACTTGTGGTGTTGATGTAAGAGGTTCTGCTCCAGGAACTAGAGAAACCGATTTATTAGACCCTGTAAATATGGTTCAAAAAGTTCATGCAGTAGTTTTAGCTGGAGGTTCTGCATATGGTCTTGAATCTACTTGTGGTGTAAGTAGATACTTAGAGGAAAAAGGAATTGGATTTGATGTAGGTGTTGGAAAAGTACCTATAGTTGTTGGAGCAGTTTTATTTGATTTAGGTGCAGGAGATTTTAAGTGTAGACCAGATTTACAAATGGGTTATAGAGCTTGTGAAGTTGCAAGTAAAGATATTTTAAATCAAGGAAATTATGGAGCTGGATGTGGAGCCACTGTTGGAAAGATAAGAGGTCAGGAATATGCTATGAAAGGTGGCATAGGTAGTTATTCCATAAAATTAGATAATGGTCTAATTGTATCTGCATTAATTGCTGTAAATGCTCTTGGAGATGTTTATGAAAATGGTAAGGTTATAGCTGGTGCTTTAAATGATAAAAAGACAGAAACAATTGATACATATAAATTAATGAAACAAGGCGAAAGTAAGGGTGGATTTAGTATAGATAATACTACAATTGGGATAATTGCAACAAATGCTAAGTTAACCAAAGCTGGATGTAAAAAGATATCTCAAATGGGACATGATGGATATGCTAAAGCTATTTTTCCTATCCATACACCTCATGATGGAGATACAATATTCACAATATCAACAGAAGAAATAGAAGCAGATATAACATTAGTAGGTTCATTGGCTGTAGAGGTTGTGGAAAAAAGTATAATAAATGCAGTAAAAAAAGCGGATAGTGTAGAAAATATAATAGCATATAAAGATATAGTAAAAAAATGAGAAATATGATGAAATTAGCATATTTTTCTTGTCAAATTGTTGACAATAGCAACTCATCTTGATAAAATTATTCTTGTTAGAGCGGGCATCCTACAATGGTAGCTTGACTCATAATTACAAGAAAAAAGACAAAAAAATTAAGTAGTCCGGCATCGTAATGAGCTGGAACGGAGGTGTATTTTTTATGATGAACACAAGTGCATCAGTAAGAAAAGTAAATGTAAGAAAGATGACTATAATAGGAGTACTATCAGCTATTTCTATTATGCTATCTATGACTCCATTGGGATTTATTCCAGTTGGACCTACAAAAGCAACTATAATGCATATACCAGTTATTATTGGAGCTATTATGGAGGGACCAATAGTTGGGGGAGCAATAGGATTTATATTTGGGATATCAAGTCTCTTAAATGCTATAATAAACTCAACAGTAACATCTTTTGTTTTTATAAATCCATTAGTTTCAATATTACCAAGAGTTATGATAGGTGTATTGGCTTATTATGTATATCAGCTAGTAATTAAGTCTACAAATAAGGTATACATATCAGGCTTAATTACAGGAGCCATAGGTTCTCTGTTAAATACAGCTGGAGTTTTAGGAATGATATATGTCCTATATGCTGACAAGTATCTTCATGCAATGGGTCAAAGTGGTTCAGCAGGAAAAGCAATAATGGCTCTTGCTGCAGCAAATGGAGTGCCAGAAGCAATAGTAGGAGCTTTAGTAGTAGCTGCTGTTGCCACTGTACTTAAGAAAAGCAAAAAATAGAAAGAAGGTTAGTGACATATGCTTCTAGTATTTGATGTTGGAAATACTAATATGGTTTTAGGTATATATAAAGGTGACAAATTAGTTAATTATTGGAGAATTAAAACAGATAGAGAAAAAACATCTGATGAATATGGAATTCTAATAAGTAACTTATTTGATTATGATAATGTAAATATAAATGATATTGATGATGTTATAATATCATCTGTAGTTCCAAATGTTATGCATTCTCTTGAAAACTTTTGTATAAAGTACTGTAACAAACAGCCATTAATAGTAGGTCCAGGCATAAAAACAGGTCTAAATATAAAATATGATAATCCAAAACAAGTTGGGGCAGATAGAATAGTTAATGCTGTAGCAGGGATAGAAAAGTATGGAGCACCAAGTATACTTGTTGATTTTGGAACAGCAACTACATTTTGTGCTATCTCTGAAAAAGGTGAATATCTAGGTGGAACAATAGCACCAGGAATAAAAATATCTAGTGAGGCGTTATTTCAAAGTGCGTCTAAATTACCTAGAGTAGAATTAGCTAAGCCAGGTATGACTATTTGTAAGAGTACTGTATCAGCCATGCAATCTGGAATAATTTATGGATATGTTGGTTTAGTTGACAAAATAATAAGTATGATGAAGAAAGAATTGAATTGTGATGATGTTAAGGTTATAGCTACAGGTGGATTAGCTAAACTGATTGCTTCAGAGACGAAAAGTATAGATTATGTAGATGGTTTTTTAACACTAGAAGGATTGAGAATAATATATGAAAAAAACCAAGAATAATTAGTATACAGGGAATTGGGTTATATATCCAATTCCCTTTTTATGATAGATTTTTAGATTTGTGTGGTATATTATAATGAGGAAATATGAATTTAAAGTTAAATTACAAAATAAAGGAAAAATAGGAGAAAAACAATGAAAATAGGAAATTTAGAATTGAAAGATAAAGTTTTTCTATCACCTATGGCAGGGGTAACAGACCTTCCATTTAGATTAATTTGTAAAGAACAAGGCTGTGGACTTTTATATACAGAAATGATAAATGGTAAGGCACTTTGCTATAATGATGAAAATACTAAAAAAATGCTTAAGATAGAAGAGGAAGAACATCCTGTAGCGGTTCAGATATTCGGTTCAGAGCCAGATTTTATGGGAAGAGCAGCAGAGATAATGAATGATTATTCAAATGAGATTCTCGATATAAATATGGGATGCCCAGCTCCAAAAGTAGTTAAAAATGGAGATGGTTCAGCACTTATGAAAAATCCTAAGCTTGCAGAGAAGGTATTAAAGGCAGTAGTAAAGAATTCAAAAAAGCCAGTAACTTTAAAAATAAGAAAAGGATGGGATGACAATAGTGTAAATGCTGTTGAGATAGCAAAGATAGCAGAAGCTTGTGGAATAAGTGCTTTAGCAATACATGGAAGAACTAGAGAGCAATTTTATACAGGTAAAGCAGATTGGGATATAATTGCAGAGATTAAGAAAAATTTAAACATACCTGTTATAGGAAATGGTGATGTATTTACAATAGAAGATTCAATAAATATGTTAGACAAAACTGGTTGTGATGCTATAATGATAGGTAGGGGTGCTCAAGGGAACCCTTGGATATTTAAAAGAATAAACCATTATATGAATACAGGCGAGATTTTGCCAGAGCCAACTCTTAACGAAAAAATAAGTACTGCCATTAAACATTTAAAACTTGCAGTAGAAGAACATGGAGAGTATGTAGCTGTAAGGGAAATGAGAAAACACATCGCTTGGTATTTAAAAGGTCTTAGAAACTCTGCAAGATTAAGAGACGAGATTAATAAAATAGAAGATTATCAAGAAGTTGTGTCGAAATTGGAGTACTATATGGAAGACTCCTTGACATAAAAATAATAGTGACTTATAATATAGCGCATAAATTAAAAAAAGATTATAAAATTTTTAAAATATAATTAGGAAAATTCCTAAGAAATTTGTGAAGGAGTTGTATTTATAATGGAAGAGAATAAAGAGTTTTTATTGACACAAGAGGGATATGATAAATTAGAAGAAGAATTAGAAAATTTAAAAGTTGTAAAGAGAAAAGAAGTTGCAGAGAGAATAAAGGTCGCGATATCTTTTGGGGATTTATCTGAAAATGCTGAGTATGATGAGGCTAAAAAGGAACAGGCACAAGTTGAAGAAAGAATTCTAAAATTAGAAAATATGGTTAGAAAAGCTGTTATCATAGATGAAAGCAAAATAGACCTTAATGTTGTTACAATAGGTTCAATAGTTAAAGTTAAGGATTTAGAATTTGATGAAGATGTTGAATATACTATAGTTGGTTCGACAGAAGCAGACCCATATGATGGTAAAATATCAAACGAATCTCCTGTAGGGAAAGCACTTTTAGGAAGAGCTGTAAAAGAGGTTGTGGAAGTGCAAGTTCCTGATGGAGTTGCTAAGTTTGAAATATTAGAAATAAGAAGATAATCTGGAGGAAAAAAATGAAAAATAATCAACAAAGCAATGAAGAAGCACAAATTCAAGAAGACCTTAGTGAAGTACTTCAAGTAAGAAGAGATAAACTAAAAAAATTACAAGAATCAGGTAGAGATCCTTTTAAAGAAAGTAGATATGATAGAACTCATTATTCTATGGAGATAAAAGATAACTTTGATTCTCTTGAAGGTAAAACTACAAAAATAGCAGGACGTATAATGAGCAAGAGAATACAAGGGAAAGCTGGTTTTATAGATATTCAAGACCAAGAGGGAAGAATTCAATCTTATGTAAGACTAGATGCTATAGGAGAGGAAGAATATAGTGTATTTTCAACATATGATATTGGAGATATAGTTGGAATTGAAGGAGAAATATTTAAAACTAAAAAGGGTGAAATATCTGTAAAGGCTAAATCTGTGGTATTGCTATGTAAATCTTTACAGATTCTACCAGAAAAATATCATGGATTAAAAGATCAAGAACTAAGATATAGACAAAGATATGTTGACTTGATAGTAAATCCAGAAGTAAAAAATGCTTTCTTAATTAGAACAAAAGCATTAAAAGCATTAAGAGCATACTTAGATGATAGAGGATTTTTAGAAGTTGAGACTCCAATATTAAATACTATAGCAGGTGGAGCAAATGCTAGACCATTTATAACTAATCATAATACTTTACATATACCAATGTATTTAAGAATAGCAAATGAATTATATTTAAAGAGACTTATTGTTGGTGGATTTGATAAAGTTTATGAAATGGGAAGAATGTTCAGAAATGAAGGTATGGATTTAAAACATAATCCTGAATATACTGCAATAGAACTATATCAAGCATATTCAGATTATACTGATATGATGGAAATAACAGAAAATGTTATTGCACATATGGCTGAAGTTGCTACAGGAAGTATGATAATTAACTATCAAGGAACAGAAATAAACTTTACACCTCCTTGGAAGAGAATGAGTATGGAAGATTGTGTTAAAGAATATTCTGGGGTAGATTTTTCTACTATAAATACAGATGAAGAAGCATTAGAGGTTGCTAGAGAAAAAGGTATAGAGATAAAACCTGGAATGAGAAGAGGAGAAGTAATAAATGCTTTCTTTGAAGAATTTGGAGAGGATAAATTAATCCAACCAACATTTATAACTCATCATCCAGTTGAAGTATCTCCATTATCTAAGAGAAATGCTGAAGACCCAAGAAGAACTGATAGATTTGAGGCATTTGCTAATAGGTGGGAATTAGCTAATGCATTCTCTGAACTTAATGACCCAATTGACCAAAAAGGAAGATTTATAGACCAATTGAGAAAAAGAGAATTAGGTGATGATGAAGCTTTTGAAATGGATGAAGATTTCCTAAAAGCATTAGAGGTAGGTCTACCTCCTACAGGAGGACTAGGAATAGGTATAGATAGAGTAATTATGTTATTAACTAACTCTCCATCTATAAGAGATGTATTATTATTCCCTACTATGAAACCTATTGATAACAATCCAAATAAAGAAGAAGAGAACTAAGAAACATTAGCATTCTACTAAATTTTAAATAAAGTTTAGCTATTAAATTAGCAATAAATAGCTTTATTTTATTTAAAATGTCAATGTAGAATGCTTTTTATATGCTTTAAAGAGCCTTTTATATATTTAATTTATAAATTCCCAACAAACATTAGAAATTGATATTAGTTTTTGTTGATTGAGACTTTATATTTAGAAAATATGATTGAAAGTAATTTATTATGAAAATATTTAGAGTAATTTTTGAGAAGGTAAAAGGAATAATTTATGAGAATACTATATATAAAAAATTATTGGGGGAATGTCTAATGTTTCAAGTAATTAATTTTTTATGTTTATTTTGTATTGGATTTTTGGTTCTTGATGTTATGATATATTTTTGTAAAGATGCAATGGATATTTTTGAAAGTACAACTAATGTTAATAAAGTTAAGAGTATAAACGTTTGGGCAGATAGAGTTAGAGCTAATTCATATTCTTATGAAAATAAAATTGCAAAATAGGTAAAAGTGTATATGCATGTATTGTTTGTAATATCAAGGGTTATATCTATTAGTTTTAATTAAGTTTATTAAAAAAACAAAGAGTTATAACCTTTTTTAAAATAAAAAACAAAAAAAGTATTGACTAAATGTTTTTAAGATGATATAGTATTACTTGTACCTAAGAAAAGGGCAAACATAAAAAATGAACTTTGAAAATTAAACAGTAGGTTAATTTATAAAACAAGAAACAAACCATAAAGCCAGATATTTTGATAACAATAGTATCTGAGCCTGATAAACTTTTATTTGAGAGTTTGATC